>NZ_JAYJLD010000004.1 GCF_035282765.1 Ferviditalea candida
CTCTTCGTCAAATATTATCCTCAAGCGCTTCGTGCGTCAAAGATGAAAACATGCGTAAAAGCGAGAAAAACGAAGAAAACATTAATTTATTGAGGGAGGAGGGATTTGGAATTGATATATTCAGTTTCCATATTTCTTCAAACCAACACAAAGGTAGGTAACGACAAATGCAACTATGGAGATACAAAACGAAAAAAGGCCGGGGACACAGGGTCCGAATCCCGCATGAAGTTCAGCAAGCCGAATTCATCGGCGCCTCACAGTTTGGCTGGTCTTCGACTAACTGGTCCGGTTACGCTGTCAGCAGCTCAGACAAAGGAGCGTATTCCAGCGTGTCCGGCAGTTGGACCGTGCCTGCCGTAAAAGCTCCGCCAATCCAGCCCGTTACACCGTGGCAGAAGGTTTTGCAGTTTATCCTTTCCTTGCTAGGAATTTCAACGGGTAAAGACGTGTACTCTGCATCATGGATCGGCATTGACGGATTCAACAACAGTAATCTGATCCAAACGGGAACGGCGCAAAACTATGTGAACGGAAAAACTCAATACTACGCATGGTGGGAAATTTTGCCCAATCCGGAAACCGTCATTGACCCATCGAAGTATCCCGTTAACGCAGGTGACAAGATGCAGGCGAACATCTCCAAACAGTCCGATGGAACATGGACAATCCAACTGATTGACTGGACACAAGGATGGACATTTGCAAAGAAAGGTGTCAATTACACCGGTCCACAGACGTCGGCCGAGTGGATTGAAGAGGCGCCAGAGGTGAATTTGGGTATTGCTGCTTTGGCTGATTATGGTGAAACGGCTTTTCAGTCTTGCATGGTCAACGGTGGGAATCCCCAACTGACAGCGGGCGACGGCGGGGTTATGTACCAAAATAATCAAGTGGTGTCGATTCCATCGCTGCCCGGTCCCCAACAGAATGATTTCAATATCGCGTATGGATCCCAAATGCCAAAGCCCCCGTCATCATGACGGTTTTTTTGGTCCTTTTGCACGGGTTTAGTGTATTATAAGGGGGAATTATGAAGTGAAGCTTGTATCGGATGGAGGAGGAAAAGTGAGGGCAGCACTGAACCCGATCTTCGGAATCGAACGGGTGGGAGTTTTGACATTGATGATCTCATATTAAACACTTTCGGAGCGATGATCGGATATTTCATATATAAAGCTGCGGCAAATTATGAGTGGTGAAACGCCTCGGAGGTTTCCGATGCGCCGCTGTGGCCCTGTGTGTCGGATAAAAGTCGATGCTTGCGAGCCCATTCGACCATTTCTTCGCGGTTATGCACCTCCGCTTTACGCATAATACTAGCCGCGTGCGCTCGAACAGTTCCTTCACTGACCTGTAGCTGCTGAGCAATTTGCCGGTACGACTTTTTTTCAGAAGCCAGGCCAAGCACTTCCAATTCACGCGGTGTTAAAAGATTCGCCGCGGTCTGCTTAACCGCGATGACCTGCGCCAACCGTTGGCCAATCTCTCGGCCTTTTGAGCGATTTGCCGCTTGGCAGATCTCTTCAAGCATTTGACTGATATCTTCCTGTTTTAATACCCTGTCACTAAGACCGTTAGGGGACAGAGTGTTTGTGAGCATTTCGGTAAGGGTTTCTTTCAGCTGCTCACGCTGACGCCTGATCTTGTTTTGTAATTCTTCCAACCGTGTGATTTCGAGACCTAACAGTCCCATGATCACACTGGCAACACAAATCCCGATGGACCAAGCCGGATGCAATAGACGGTGATGATGGTACCCGATCCACGCCATTCGCGTAAAGATAAGTACAATCTCAAGGATGACAGCGCGATAAAAAACGCGAAAGCCGAAGAGGACGAATAGTTCTGTAAGTACTGAAGGGACCAGAACCAAAGCGGGGACTTGGGGACTCAGTATAAAAGCGATATAGAATACCAAGGCGTAGGCTGCATCACGCATCACTGCAAATCGATAGTCCCATAAACTCGGTTGCCATACAAGCTGTGCGATAAATCCTCCCAGCACGTCCAGAGCATTGACAAGGAAGAGACCAAGAAGAAACAGACGGGAACCTGAATTGGACAATAGAACCATTAGGCAAATCAATGGAATGGTAGCGCGAATTAAGAAGAGGCGAGGCAGCGCTTCAAGTGTGACGACCATTTTTATCCCCCCATACGTCCTCGATCATCTGCTTCATCCCCTTTCCTACTGAATATTCAGCTTATTATCAAATCAGGTATATTATAAACTTTTCTTTGGATGTCGTCCAACGAATCATATCCAAATTATAGACAGGTTAGAGAGGTATCGATGCCTGGAACTGTCACATTCTTTAATATTCAAACTTCGTTTTTTCTATGCTTATGGAACTGGTATACAAACACAAGAACAACTCAATTTCAGGACAAGAATAAACAAATTTTCGGAGAAACCAAGCAGAACAGAACGGCTTTCCCACCGGAGAGCCGTTCTGTTCTGTCCTATATCGCTTGCCGGCGGGATGTTCTACTTAAGGCCCGGATAAATCTTGTTTAACGGAATCGCGTGAACCCAGTCGTAAGAGTTATCCAGATACATTGTTTTCCCTACAATTACCGGGTTTACAATACCAAAGCGGCCTCCGGGATTGTATGAGCCCAACTTCTCGCCCGTCGCCGGATTCAGTGCGTACACGGTCGGACCCGCCGCTACCCAGACAACGTCGTATGCGTAAACGGCGCTGCCACGTCCGGCTCCTGCGGGACCGGTATTCTCGAAGTGGTAGGTCCAGAGAAGTTGGCCGGTCTCTTCATTCAAGGCATACAGGCTCGAAGTAGTTGGGCTCCCTACATACACTACCCCATTGTGCACCATGACGATCCCCGCTTTGTAAGCTGGCGGAGTGCTCCCGCGTCCAAGCTTCCGATACCATTTTACAGTACCGGTTTGCGCATCCATGGCATACACCGCCAAATCAACCGTATTGGTCTTTGGATCGTGATCCACAACTGAATCCTGGAATACCAATCCCTTATTTTGGTCTACTGCCGGCGTATTGTCCCCCATGCCGGTATTAAAAATATCCAAGCTCGTCGACTGCTTCCATAAGATTTTCCCTGTTGAAGCATCCACCGCGACCACGTTATTCGCGTCGGATACGCCGACAATAATTTCGGTCTGCCCTGTTTGGGGATTTCTCCAAAAGTTTGCAGACGACATACTGTCAAATCCGCCGAGATCGGTTTTCCACAACATCTTTCCCGTTCTGGATTCAAAGGCATAGAGGTGTCCATCTCCAGTCGCCTCATAAACCGTGTTGTCTACGATCGCAGGACTCGGCATGGCATTTCCTTGGAAATCCTGGCGCCAGACGAGACGACCCGTATTCTGGTCATATGCATAAATCGCCGAATACAAAAGACCCCGTGTCAACTCCGTTTTTCCTTGCGAATTGAGATACTTCATGACTTGGGAAAAGGAAAATCCAGTGTCGCCGGCAGTGACGTAGACCAATCCGTTGCCGACGATAGGGTTGCCCATAAGGCAATTCACCGCGGGTCCCGCCTGCCACAACTGCTTACCTGTTTTGGCATTCAGTGCATATAGATGAGCGTCATCCGACTCGGCATAAATGATGCCGTTCACAGCGGTAACCCCTACCGCGTTACCTAGACTCTGAGTCATTTTCACGGGAGCGTTCCGCATTCCTAATTCATTTAAATCAGGGAATTCCAGCCCGAAAGGTATCGCCGCTTTCTCGGCAAAATTCCATGAAACCCCCTGTTTTTCCAAATTGGGTGCCGAGTCGGAAACAGGAAAGACCGGGTTGTGTTCCTGATTCCCGGCATAGGTGACCCAACTGGCGGGAAATCCTTTGACATCTTGCCCGCTTGGCAGCGATGGAGCCACAATGTCTGCGACCTTCTTCAACAGCCCGACTTCATTCTCAGCGCTGACCTTCTCCACCGGGTAGCCCATCGACTTGATTTTCTGCAGCAATGACGGGCTAAAGGCGGAAGCGTTGCCAACGAGGTACAGCTTGGGCTTGCCGGGCTGAGGCTGATAAGGCTGCACGTCATTATCCGGATTCACATCCGGAACAGCCAGCAGGGACAATGCGTGGATTGTCTGTCTTCCTAAATCACTTGAACTTTGTGTCAGCAATAGCGGCGCTGCAAGGTAAGAGGCCAAGGCCTGGCCGGCTGCAACGTCCCCGGCCCTTTTCGGATCGCCGGAACACAAGACGACATCCGGGGAACCGCTGGGAAAAGTGCGAACCGCCATTTGCGCCGCCATAGACACGGCAGGATTTTCAGATGAAGCTTCGCTGGTATACAGCATGGGACCGTACGCGAACAGCAGCAAAACGACCGCCATCGCCAAAGATAGTTTGGGACCAGCTTTCATGGTTTTACCCCCTTAATCCAAATTATTGATCGATCTCGGGCTAAACCTACCATGATTGCATTCTGAATTGCTATTGGCCATCCCTCTTATTTTTTCTAAGAAGCGTGTTAGAGCGCGAATTTATGGATTTAGGGTGTTCGGAATAAATAAGGGCTGGGGAATCTATTGGAAATAACCATATAAAATAAATATTAGGCATTTGCATTGTGAGTTTAATAGATTGATAAAGATGAGATTGACATGATACGAAAAGTATCATAAATTAATTAATATATTAAAAAGTTACAATTAGTATCATGAGCGTGTCTAATCATTGTGTCTAATCTTGCAAATGTTTAGCGAGCATTGGATTTACTTAGGAGGGCGACAATGGAAATCGATCTCAGAAAATACTACAAAATGCTAAGAAAACGCGTATGGATTATCGTTGTATGCGCGTTGGTATTCACAATCCCCGCCGCAGTTTTTACCTCTGACAAGTATAACCCGATCTATCAGGCTTCATCCGAATTTATGATCAATAACGACGGGTCGCAAAAACAAATCGATTATGGGGCAATCAGCGTCATCATCGGAACCCCGGTCATCATGGATAAAGTCGTGCAGTGGTTTCCGGATTTGAATTTAACGGCAGATCAGTTGAACTCATCCGTGGATGTGTCGACTGTCAACGATTCGAAAATTATCAGAATCACGGCGCAGGATAGCTCCTATGAACGGGCAGTGAAAATTGCGAATGACGTCACCCAAGTGATCAAATCGGAAATCCCCAAAATTATGAAAGTCTCAGGGGTGACCGTACTGAACGCCGCACAGATGAAAGACAATTCCCAGCCGATCAATCAAAATTCACATAAATACATAAAAACGGTCCTGCTAAGCTTTGTAGTTTCCATAGTGGTCGCCGTCGGGATTATTCTCCTGCTCGATTCCTTAGATGATACATTAAGATCCGAAGTGAGCATTCGTTCCATATTTGATAAACCGACATTGGCCGTGGTGCCAAAAATCAAAGAAAAAGAGACCGGGTCACCGGCCAGGCGCAATCTAAAAGTTAGGGAGGCGTCTCATGCGTCAAGCAGCAGCTAAAAATACTTTTCCCAAAATGATCATGCAGATACATGCGAACTCGGAAATCGCGGAAATCTACCGGTCGCTCCGCTTCAATCTGGAATGTTCGGCCTTTGATCAGAACATCCGAATGATTACGATTACTTCAAGCAACCGTGGGGAAGGGAAAACCACTACAGCTGTGAATTTGGCGGCAGCCGTTGCGCAATCCGGAAAAAAAACGGTGCTGATCGATGCCAATCTTCGCAGCCCCGCGGTTCATCTTGCTTTCGGTATGGACAATGCCGGGGGATTGTCCGAATATCTGGAAAGCCGTCTGGCCATAAACGACATCATCAAAGACCCGTTTGTCATAAACCTCTCGCTGATTACATCTGGAACGGTGCCCGCCACTCCGTCGGAACTGCTCTTATCAGATCGTTTGCATTCTTTATTTGCCCAATTAAAGCAAAACTATGACGTCATATTGATCGATACGCCGCCAATTTTAAATTTGACCGATGCGAAACTGATTGCCGCTGCAAGCGAAGGCGTGCTGCTGGTCGTCGAGCACGGCAAATTGAGACAGGCCGCAGCGAATAAGATTAAGGAAGATTTTGCACTGATGAAGGCCAATTTGCTGGGAATTGTGGTAAACAAAATAAACCGCAGAGATGTGCGGGAATATCTCCCGTGATGAAAGAGAGGGTTTATGGCTTATGAAAAAACTCTTCATCCTTATCGTACTTGGCATTGCTGTTCTTAACGGCTGCTCGGCCGGGGGACAACCTGAATCGAACCAGGCAACGACTTCCGATCAGCAATCGAAAAAAGTGGAGGTCATGAAAGTAACGAAGCACAAAATCGCAGATATTCCCGAAGTTTCGGCAGATATCGTACCTTCGGTTTCCTTGGATGTCATCTCCAAAACGGGAGGGGATATTGTGCAAATTTTAAAAAAGCGCGGTGATTTTGTTAAAGAGGGGGAAGTCTTCATCAACTTGCATTCCACCGAGGCCGAATTCCAAAGAGAAAGAACGTTTTTGGACCTGAAAGCTGCACAGAACGCCTTGGCGCAATCGACAATGAGATTGAACCGGGATTTAAAAAGCATGACGGAAAATTACAATCGAATCAAAAATGATTATAACGACGGTTTGGCTACGAAAGATCAGCTGGATCAAGCCGTAGCGCAGCTTGAGGAAAAGCAAACGGCTGCTGCAGAGCAGTATAGACAAAAGAACCCCGAGGTGCAAAGTTTGCAAATTGCGCTGCAGCAGGCTGATCAAGCATTGGCGGCGCTCAAGATAAAAGCGCCCATCAGCGGGGTATTGACCGATGTGCCGGTTGGGGAAGGAATGATGTTGCAGGGGGGCACCAAAGTCGGTGTTATTCAAAAGCTGGATCCCATCAAAATCGTTACGCAGCTAACCCCGGAAGAATTGGCATTTATACAAGGAAAGACAGAGCTGTCCTACTCTGTGCAGGGAACTGAAATCAAAGGCAAAGGGAAAATCGTTTATATTTCCAATATTGCCGATGAGCGGACGAACAAATATGAGCTCAATCTTGAACTGGCAAACAAAGAGATGAATTTAAAACCGGGAATGAAGGCGCAGGTTCTCCTGGGCGATGAGCAGGATCTGATGGCCATAACTGTTCCAAGCTACTGTATTGTAAAAGATGGGGAAGATGCCTACGTTTTTGTACTGAATCATGATACGGTTGAAAAACGGAAGGTACGGCTGGGCCGTCTGAATGAGCCGAATCAGGAAATCGTCTCCGGCGTCAAAGAAGGGGAAATGGTTGTGATCTCCGGTCAAAATCAATTGAAAGACAAAGACAAGCTTCAGTTGGTTAATGTACAAATTCAAAAATAATTGGAGTGAGCGATGGTGAAAAAATCGCGGGCAAAATCTATTTTTTCGAGCATTATGATTGCAACCATGCTGATCGTATCCGTGCCGTTCAACGCAAAGGCAGAGCAAGCAGCGGCTGTTCTCGAACCGGTCAATTACCGGCTGACGGATACGTTGACGGTGCAGGTCAAATCGATTCTTAATGAAGCGGGCTACAACGGCACGCGGATTGGCGCGGTGGTCGAGCTGTATAATAACGGAACGCGCTCGATCAGGACCCCGGATTATGCTTTGGAAATGAGGACAGCGAGCGGCGCTGAATACGTTTTGCAGCCCAGCTCCGCAAATGCGGGCTTCATCCAGCCGAAGGAACAGGTGGAATTGAGTTACATGCTGACTGTCAAGCGCAAGGATGACATTTCACTCTCGACGCTCTCCTGGGTGAAGTTCAATAAATCCGTGTATCCGAAACAAGCCATACCGGTACTCACCTTACCTATTGCTTCCCTGCAAAGTCCGAAAGTGACCAAGATGTGGGGAGAGCCTTTTACGATTCCGGTTTTATCCAGCGCATTGGAATTTACACCTGCCTACTTATTTGTGCAGAATACCTCTGAGGGGCCTGCCACCATGGTCGTTCTCCAGGTTCAAAACAAAAGCTCGAAGAAACAGTGGCTTCCCGATTTCACGATTGACGGCAAATCGAATCAGACGACCTACAAGGGGCAGCGGACAGAGCAGGGTCCGATAATGCTTGAACCCGGAGAAAAGAAATATATACACTACGCGATACGCACAGACGACGCTGTCACATTGTGGAGTTTAAGCGTCCGCACTCCCGAAAGCTTTGCAGCGGATAGCCAGACGAGCATCAATTATACGGTCGCCCGTATCAACATCCAAATTCCGGTCGACCCGCGTATCTTGGATATAACCAATCGGCCAATCCCATACGGCTGGAACAAACCGATCAGATTCAATGCGTTGAATAGACTCGTTCCGTCCATGGTCAACGTTTCTCTGGAGGGGCTTAATCTTTATCAGGGCGATGGGTTTAAAGTGGTTGTGGCGAGCTTTAAGCTTCAGAATCAGAGCGGCCAACCCGTAGCGGTTCCCGATTTCCAAGCGGAGCTGAAGAGCGGACATGACGATAGCAGCTATATCGGCATTCGGCAAAGCTTCGAGGAAAAAATTTTAATTCCGCATATTAACTATGCGGTCGAATATTATTTTATCGTACCCGATCAGGAGACGGGGGACGAACTGACGATGAAGCTTTTGGACGGCAAGACCGCTTCGCCTTTCTATATTCCGATCGCGGCGTTTCAAACACAGGTGGGTGATCAAACAGATGACGGAAGTCTTTCTTTCTACCCGTTTAATGTAAATATAAACAGCGGGGGGATTCTAACTTATTACAATTCTTCACAGGGCCCCGATCAAATGCCATGGATCAATAAATTAATTCTTAATCTGGATATCCGGCATCGGGACGTGGTTGTTCCAAATCAAGGCTTGTCCAAAATGGAAGTGGAATTAACCGATAAAACGGGGGGCATTATCGGCTCTCAAAGCTTTTCGTTTACCGGAACGGACCGCTTGTCCAGCGGCAGCAGAACGATCATCATGAAGTCCGATGCATCCCCGGCTTCTTCGTTTGTCGTTCATATCTATGAAACGATCGACACGATGTTCGGGGAGGCCAAACGGCTTGTCAAGACAATGCAATATTAAGGACAAATCGTGCGGGGAGTTATTGACATCAATGAAGCAAGATGATATCCTAATATTGTTCTTTATATAGAACAAACAGATGAGTGGGTGGTACTTTTAAGCTGTGATTTCCGTTATAGAAAGTGTTAATTTGCATATTAGTGTTCTTCAAAAAGAACAATTGACGAGCTTTCAGACGCCTAATGGGCTTATTGCAGGGCAGGAGGAAACAATGAGCGCTATTGCAGGAATCTATCAATTTAATGAGGGGGCTTGGAACCCTGAGATTGTCGAACACAGCGGAAGGCTGATGGATGCCCTGCGGAAATTTCCTGCCGACGATGTTCGAACATGGCACAGCGGACCGATCTTTCTCGGCTGCCATGCGCAGTGGATTACACCCGAATCGGTTGAGGAGCAGCTCCCGTATTTTGACTCGGAAAGAAAATTGGCGATTACAGCGGATGCGATCATTGATAATCGTCAGGAGCTGTTTGATCTGCTACAGATAGAGCGCGGACGGAGAGAACAAATGACGGACAGCGAGTTGATCCTGCTGGCTTATCGAAGTTGGGAAGAAGATGCGCCCAAATATTTGATTGGCGATTTTGCCTTTATGATTTGGGACGAAAGAAAGCGCAAGCTGTTCGGAGCAAGGGACTTCTCCGGAGGACGGACACTCTACTATTATCGGGATGCGAAACGCTTTGCGTTTTGCACGATCATTCAACCGTTATTTTCCCTTCCTTATATTGGAAGTCGCTTGAATGAAGAATGGCTGGCCGAGTTCTTGGCGATCTCTGGAATGAATGATGCGGTTGACGCTTCGATTACCAGTTATCAAAATATCGAACAAATCCCTCCTTCCCATAGTATCTCGATTGAAAACGGTCATTTAACGCTTGCAAGATATTGCACATTAGCTTCAGGAAAAGTGCTGAAACTCAGAACCAATGAAGATTACGTAGAAGCTTTTCGGGAGGTTTTTCAAGAGGCGGTCACCTCCCGTTTGCGCACGCATCGGCCGGTCGGGGCCCAGTTGAGCGGAGGGCTGGATTCGGGGGCCGTGGTAAGCTTCGCTGCCAAAGCCCTGCGTGCGGGAAACCGGCAGATGCACACATTCAGCTATATCCCTCCAAGTGACTTTAAGGATTTTACATCCAGACACATGATGGCTGACGAGCGACCGTATATTAAGTCAACCGTGCAATATGTCGGCGGAATCATCGACCATTATTTGGATTTTGCGGGAAGAGATCCTTATACGGAAGTTGATGATTTTCTTGAATTGATGGAAATGCCGTACAAGTTCTTCGAGAATTCTTTTTGGCTCAAGGGAATGTTTGAGAAAGCCCATGAGCAAGGGATAGGGGTTCTGCTGAACGGTGGCCGGGGCAATTTGTCCATATCATGGGGTTCTGCCATCGATTATTACGCGATTCTGTTAAAAAGGCTGAAATGGCTCCGTCTTTACCATGAATTGGATCAATACAGCAGGAATAGGGGAGGCAACAGACTGCGAAGGCTTCCGGTCATTGCCAAAGTTGCATTTCCGCTTCTGGCCCGAATGTTTCCGTCAGGCACATCCTATCAAATGCCAATGCTTATCAATAAAGCTTTTGCACGCAGGACCAACGTATTTGAAAAATTGCAGGATTACGGGATCGGCCACACGGGCTGGTTTTCGGAATCGAATATTTACAAACAAAGACAGAGACATTTTGAGGACGTGTTTCATTGGAACGCAAGCAATACATTGGCGGCAAAGCTTTCATTGCCTTATTCCGTCTGGAAACGCGATCCGACCAACGATGTTAGGGTCATCCGCTTCTGCTTATCGCTGCCGGAGGAACAATATGTTCAAAACGGATTGGATCGGGCTCTGATCCGGAGATCGACCGAACAGCTTTTGCCTGATCAAGTCAGGTTGAATCAACGGGTCCGCGGTGTGCAAGGCGTGGATTGGGTTCATCGAATGATTCCGCATTGGAAAACATTTATTGAGGAAATCAAGCAGTTAAGCTCCGACAAGAGGATGCTGGAATATGTCGATGGCGAGGCGGTCAAGGCGGCCTTGGCAAAGGTTCGGGATGGAGTCCGTCCGGAATATGCATCCGATCCCGGTTCCAAGCTTCTTATGCGCAGTTTGATTGTTTATCGATTTCTCAAAAAATACATTTGAAAGGAGGTGAGTTAAGCATGAAAAAAGCATGGCAAAAACCTGAGTTGGAAGTGCTGCACGTGAATATGACGATGGCTTCGACGGTGACCGGACCGTATACGGACGAAGCATATATTCCGGGCCATACTGTTGATGATTCGGCTCCGGCATACTATCGCTTTACCAGCTAAAGCAAGAACCGAATGAGGCGGAATTTATTTGTTAAGAGCCCCTGTCAATTCCATTAAAGAAGGTATGGGGGCTTTTAACAATACGACCGGAAAAATTTGGAGTGAAAAAAGAATGCTGCAACCCCCCAAAAAACTGATGTATGAAGCCTTCGGCTTTCGGATATCCAGTGATATTCCTTTGCCGGAGTTGTCACCTTCGGTTAACCAAGAAGATAATCCGGTTGATATTGAGGTCGTCATCGATAATACTCCCAAGCCGTTCGATCAACCGCCCTATGAGTTTGTCGTGGAAAAGGATGTTATCATGGTGGAAATGCCCGACACAGCGATCTTTTCGATACTTGAGGGCAAACGGATTGTTTGCACACCAAGAAGCGGCGCCGATGAAGCGCTCATTCGCCTTTATATATTGGGCACATGCATGGGTTCATTGCTTCTGCAGAGAAGAATACTCCCGCTGCATGGAAGCGCGGTGGCTATCGGCGGAAAAGCGTACGCATTCATTGGTGATTCAGGGGCCGGGAAATCGACGTTGGCTTCGGCCTTTATGAGCCGCGGATATCAGCTGTTGAGCGATGACGTGATTGCCGTTTCCTTTTCAGGGGGAGTTCCGCTGGTTATCCCGTCTTATCCGCAGCAGAAGCTTTGGCAGGATAGTCTGAACAGCTTTGGAATGGAAATAAGTCAATACCTATCGATCTTCGGGCGGGAAACAAAATACAGCGTTCCCGTATCAGCCAAGTTCCATTCCAGTCCGCTGCCGCTTGCGGGAGTTTTCGAGCTGGTCAAAGGTGACGGCGAACAGATCGGAATCGAACCGGTACATAAGCTGGAACGTTTGCAAATGCTTTTTGTTCATACGTACCGCAGCTTTCTCATTCCGCGTATGGAGTTGATGGAATGGCACTTTAATACCTCCGCGAGCCTTGCAAATCGGATCGAACTGTTTCGATTGCGGCGTAATATGGACGGGTTTTCGGCTCCCCAATTAGCGTCCATCATTCTGGATGCGATAAACAGTGATGGAGGGATCAATTATGATTAAGGACATTGATATTTTACCGGATGAATTCATTATACAAAGTAAAGGTAACATCATTAGCGATATGGACGGAGAGAAAGTCATGCTCAATGTCCAAAAGGGAAAATACTACAATTTGGGCGAAATCGGAGGGGTCATTTGGGATCTTCTCGAACAGCCGGTTTCAGCCAATCAAGTGATTGCCGAATTAATGGCCCAATATGAAGTCGAGCAGTCGGAATGCGAAGAACAGGTATTAGCTTTTTTAAAGCTTTTATTCGATGAGGGTTTAATTGAAATTGGAGAAAAAGTTGGGGAATAAACGATGAATATCATACGCAAGGCAAAATTGTTCCTATCATTAAATATAAGCATGAAGCTGCTGCTTTTAGAGGCGTTTATTTACCTCGGATGGGCGAGAATATTGATTCTTCGGCCGTTTATCGAAATTGCCCCTTCATTGGGCCGTCATATGGCGGAAACTTCGGCTGCACCCGCTGGCGCGAATAAGCTTGAATTGCGTCGGGTTCATGAGGCGATCGAAATAATGAGCAAATATGCGCCCTGGGAAAGCAAATGTTTGGTTCGAGCCATAGCGGCAATGAAGATGCTGGAAAGGCGCCGTATTGAAAGCACACTCTATTTGGGTACGGCAAAGGACGAGGGCAGAAAAATGATTGCGCATGCTTGGCTGCGCAGCGGTCCCTATTATATTACCGGTGCGGAGGGCATGGAGACATTTACGGTAGTGGGCAAATTCGCCAAATTGATGAATGAAAAGGTTGAAGGAGAGCTTGATGGACAATAATTTCGTGCTGGATTTATCGGATTTATCCGGCGAGATGAGATTGCTGCTGGACATCATGAGTGCAGAGGGCAAGGATATCGGCCGATCGCCCGGTCGTAAGACGGATTTCCGGGGGATCGATTGGGATTTGTTCCTGCAGCTCGTGATCCATCACAGGGTCTATCCTTGCATTTATACGACGTTAAAAAATATGGAGGAACGGCAGGTTCCCGGACGTGTTCTGGAAGCCTTGCATCATTTATACAAAAGAAACGCCTATGAAATGCTGTATTTAAGCGGGGAAATGGAGCAGGTCAGCCGATTGGCGGCGAATGAGCAAATCCGCGCGTTGTTTCTGAAGGGGCCGGTGCTTGCCGACTATCTTTACGGGGATTTATCCCTGCGCAGCTCCATGGATCTGGATTTGTTGATCCAGTCCTGCGACCTTTATAAGATGGAACGCTTGCTGGTACAGCTCGGCTACGAGAAAGACGACTATATCCAGAGCGTATTGAGCGACTGGAAGTGGCGGCATCATCATATCACTTTTCTTCATCCCAAGAAAGGAATCAAGCTTGAAATTCATTGGAGGTTGAACCCAGGGCCAGGAAAGGAACCAAGCTTTCATCAGTTTTGGGAACGCAAAGCGTTAAGTCCGCTGACGAATCACCCGGTTTACATGCTGGGAAGAGAGGATTTATTCCTGTTTTTGATTACCCACGGCGCGCGTCATGGTTGGTCAAGACTCCGGTGGCTGGAGGATATCCGCCGATTGGTGAAGCAGCCGTTGGACTGGAAAAGGCTGCATCTCTTACTAAAAAGCTATCAGTATGTTCATGTGGGCGGTCAAGCGCTAATCCTGGCATCAGAGTTGTTGAATACGCGCGTTACGGCGGAAATGAAGGGCTTGCTGAAGCCCCGTTCAAGGCAACTGGCGCAGGATGCGGTATTTTATATAAAGGAGATGGTGAACTTGCATACGCCCCCTCTGCCGGAGCATGTGGCCAGGCACCATCAGCGCCACTTATTTTCCTTGATGTCGGGTCAGCAAAAGCTGTTGTTCATTTCCAGTTTTTTATACCCTTACCATGAGGATGCCGAGACGCTGCCGCTGCCTAAAAAACTGCATTTTTTATACTTCCCGCTGCGCCCCGTGTTATGGGCCTGGAGAAAAACGAAGAAGCGTGCCTTTTCTTAGGGAGGTTATTATGGAAGCTGTTTTGTACTTCACCAAAAAACTGCATGCTTATGCAGGAAGAATCCTATATTTCAACCTCCTGGGAATCGTTTTTATCAGCCTTCTTGACGGGATAGGCGTGTTCTTGTTAATCCCGATGCTGAGCATGACCGGAATGCTGAACTTGAGCATCGGCTCGACTCCCGTTTCGGGTTATTTTTCTTTCCTGATGAGCTTCCCCAAAACCTACGGATTACTGCTCATCCTAGGGATTTATATTGTGTTGATCATAGGCCAGAGTTTTGTTAAAAGGAATTTGAGCCTGCGGGATATAAAGATTCATACCGGCTTTATCAACCATATTCGATTGGAAACCTACCGCGCTCTACTGTTGGCGAATTGGGATTTTTTCACGAAGAAAAGAAAATCCGATCTGATCAATTCCCTGACGGAGGAGCTGGGCCGGGTTACGAGCGGGACAAATTTGTTCCTGCAGTTTTTGGCTTCTCTTGTGTTTACGCTGATCCAAGTCGGCATCGCTTTTTGGCTGTCGGTGAAAATGACTTTGTTTGTGCTTTTCTGCGGGATGATCAGTGTTTTTCTGTCACGCAGGTTTATCAGCAAGGCCAAAATGCTGGGGAATCAAACCACAGTGCTGGCCAAAATATATCTTGCGGGGATCACCGATCATTTTAACGGAATCAAGGATATCAAGAGCAATATGCTTGAAGAGTCACGCTACCGGTGGCTGAATTCCTGGTGTGAACAAATTGCGCATGAACGGTATGAACACTCGAAGCTGACAACGAATTCGCAGCTTCTTTACAAGATTGCATTCGCACTGATCATCGCGGTTTTTATTTATTTCTCCGTTGCGGTGTTTGATGCCCGGGGGGAGCAATTGCTGTTGATTATTCTTATTTTCTCCCGATTATGGCCGCGTTTTACAAGCATTCAGTCCAATCTGGAGCAAATCGCCGCTTCGATTCCCGCCTTTAAAGCGTTGATGAAATTGCAAAGGGACTGCAAGTTTGCCAAGGAATCGGAAGGCGAACATATGAACAACAAGGTAGAGCCCCTTCATATGAATGAAGGTCTGGAATGTCGCCATGTTTATTTTCGATATAATCCGTATGAAGCTGTGCCGACACTCCAGGATATTAATATACATATTCCGGCCAAAAGCATGACTGCGATTGTCGGGCCATCCGGAGCCGGAAAAAGCACCCTCATCGATCTGCTCATGGGCATGCTGAAGCCGGAGCAAGGGAGAATATGTGTCGATGGCGATCCCCTGACAGATGATCGTATTTTTTCCTTCAGACGCTCGATCAGCTATGTCCCTCAGGATCCGTTCTTATTTAATGCAAGCATCAGGGAAAATTTGCTGTTGATCGAACCCGATGCACGGGAAGAACAGATTTGGAAGGCGTTGAAATTTGCCTCGGCCGCCGAATTTGTCAAGAAGCTGCCTGATGGGTTGGACACGATCATCGGCGATAGAGGCGTCAGGCTTTCCGGAGGGGAACGCCAGCGGCTTGTTGTGGCCAGAGCGATTCTGCGACAACCGTCCATTCTAATTCTGGATGAAGCGACAAGCGCGCTCGATACGGAGAATGAAGCGAACATTCAGCAGGCGCTGGACAATTTAAAGGGCACAATGACGATTATCGTGGTTGCCCATCGGCTGTCGACCATTCGAAACGCCGATCAGGTCATTGTATTGGACCAGGGAAAGGTGATGCAGATCGGCTGCTTCAATCAGCTGGCCGGGGAAAAAGGCGGGTTGTTCGATCGCTTATTAGCTAATCAGCTTTCGGATTCCCGGGTGGTGGCTTTTACGAGAGTGCCCTAAACGGTACGCTTGGGATAGTAAAAATTGGTTGACATGTTCTATATAAAGAACTAAAATGAGGGTTGAAGGGTGAGTTATTGTGAATATACGACAAATTGCACTATTTTTTTAAATAAAAGTTCACTATATAGAACGAATTGATCAGGAATGTATTTACATCCGGTGATGTCTCCTTACCGTTATCAATGGAAGCACTCGGTCATGCTGTGGGTTTGGACAGAACCTTAGACGCCGGTCGTCGATGGTATGGTGTGAGGATGGGTTTGATGCCCGTATAAAGTTATTGACTATGGGAATCTCTCCGCCGGACAGACTCCCATAGTCAAAAACTTTATTCATTCAAATTTAGGAAGTGATCGAATGGCACTGACCCCTCAAATCCCCAAGATGATCCACTATTGTTGGTTCGGGGGAAAGGATAAACCGGAAATCGTCAACCGGTGCATAGACAGCTGGAGAACGCATCTGGCGGATTATGAAATCAAACAATGGAACGAACAAAATTTTGATATCGGCTGCAATTTATATGTGAAAGAGGCTTATGAAGCAAAAAAATTCGCCTTTGTCAGCGATTATGTCAGGGTATATGCTTTATACCATTTCGGAGGGGTATATTTGGATACAGATGTCGAAGTGTTTAAATCCTTTGATGTTCTGCTGCATCATGACTCCTTCTGGGGCTTCGAACAAGAGAACTATATCGCTACAAGCACGATCGGAGCGGCCAAAGGCAACAAGCTGATCAAAGCTTTTTTGGACTCCTACAGCGAAAAGAGCTTTATCAAGGAAGGCGGAGGCTATGATGTGATCACCAACGTCGCTGTTGTCACTGCGCTGCTGGAGAAGATGGGCTTGAAGGCAAATGGCCAATATCAGGAAATCGAGGGAATCGGCGCTTTTTATCCGCAGACTTATTTTTCCCCCTATGATTATATTAACTGCAGAACGCTCATGATGGATAATACTTATGCGATGCATCATTTTTATAAAAGCTGGCTTCCGCCCGGGGCAAGAGTAAAGGGTCGGTTGAAACAGATGCTTGCCGGGATAATCGGCGGCAATAATATTGCCAGGATAAGAAAAATTGTTAAGGAATTTACGGGATAGTCAGGAGATAGCCATGAAGAAGATTTTGATAGCCTCTTTCGATCTGGAGGTCGGGGGAGTAGAAAGAAGCCTGATCAGCATGCTTGAACAGTTTGATTACAAGCATCACAGCGTCGATTTGATGCTTTACAAACATCAAGGCGATTTTATGAGCCTGCTTCCTCAAAAAGTGAATTTATTAAGAGAAAATCGGCATTATGCGGCTTTCAGAAAATCGATTGGAGAGCTTCTAAGAAATCGGCAGTATGCAATAGGGTTGTCCAGAATGATTGCGAAGATGCATGCAGGCTTTATGGGAGCAATGAAAAGAATAACGGAGCCGGGTTACTATCAAATGCAACTCATGTGGAAGTATGCTTTGCCGTTTTTGCCGAAAATGGAAAAGAAGTATGATATGGCGATCAGCTATTTGTGGCCGCATTATTTTGTTGCGGAAAAGGTGAATGCTGATACGAAGGTAGCTTGGATCCATACGGATTATTCCACGGTGGAAACCGACAGAGCTATGGATATGAGCATGTGGAACAAATTTGATCATATTGCGGCGGTATCGGAAGCGTGCCGGGATTCTTTTTTGCGGAAATATCCCGAACTGGAGAGCAAAGTATGGGTCGTTGAGAATATCACTTCTCCGAATTTTGTCCGAACATTGGCGGATGAGGAGATAACATCCCCCCTCCTTTCCGATCGTCGATTCAAGGTGATGACAGTAGCCAGACTGTCTCACGCCAAAGGAATCGATCAAGCCGTTCATACGCTGAAACTGCTGAAGGATCGGGGTTATGACGATATCGTCTGGTATGTTGTCGGGTATGGCGGCGACGAATCCGCGATTAGGCAATTGATTTCGAAATACAGCCTGGAGGATCGCTTTATCTTGCTGGGGAAACAATTGAACCCATACCCTTTCATGAGAGCAAGCGATATTTACGTACAGCCTTCCCGCTACGAAGGCAAGGCGGTTACTGTGACGGAAGCGAAAATTTTGGGCAAGCCGATTTTGATCACGAATTATCCGACTGCCGGCAGCCAAGTGGAAGATGGCTATGACGGCATTATTTGCGATTTGAGTGTCGAAGGAATCGCTCGCGGAATTGAGCGGCTGTACCATAGCGAAGCGTTGCGGGCCCATCTGGTCAGGAATCTGAAGGATATGGATTTCAGCAACGGCGATGAGTTGGAGAAGCTGTATGCCATGATCGGGAACCGCAATCCGGAAGGAAGGGTGGCCTGGAATTGAGCGTCAAAGTGAGTGTAATCATTCCCGTTTATAATGCCGAGCCTTATATTGCCCAATGTATCGAATCGCTGCAGAAGCAGACTCTTCATGCATGCGAATTTATTTTCATCAATGACGGTTCGACCGATAACAGCGGGGCAATTATCGAAGACTACCGAAAATCCGATGGTAGAATCCTGCTGATCGAGCAAGAAAACCGGGGAGTAAGCGCGGCAAGGAACAAGGGGCTGGAAGCGGTCTCCGGCGAATATATCGGATTTGTCGACGCGGA
Source organism: Ferviditalea candida (assembly GCF_035282765.1). Lineage (GTDB taxonomy): Bacteria > Bacillota > Bacilli > Paenibacillales > KCTC-25726 > Ferviditalea > Ferviditalea candida. The sequence continues at coordinate 18,805 of NZ_JAYJLD010000004.1, forward strand.
TGATTGGATCGAGGCGGATATGTACGAAAAGCTGTACTCAGCGGCCAAACGGCATGATGTCGATGCTGTCCTATGCAACTTTGAAGAGGAAATCGACGGACATCAAGTGATCACGCGATTTCCGTTTCCGGTAAACGTCAAACTGGGCAGAGACGATATTGAAGAGGAGTTTTTACCTTATTTCCTAAAAACCGATAAATTGAATTCTGCAGTCAACAAAATTTATAAAAACCGGATCGTCAGAGACAGCGGAATCAAGTTTCCGGATGAAGTTGCTTTAGGGGAAGACGGAATGTTTAACATTCGTTTTTTTAGTCGGGCTTCCAGTTTTCAATATATCGATTACACCGGATACCATTACAGGGAGGTTGCGGGAAGCGCGACCCGGAATATATCGGATAAAGATTACTTCAAACGGGCCTTGGAGGTTTTTGCCCAGGAGATTCCGGAAATTCCGGCAGGAAAACTCCGGAGGGAAGAAGTCATCCGGTTAAAAGCCATTAAGCTGATCCACAACGTGATGGCGTACATCCATATCTATCTTCGGCCATCTAAAGAGATGAGCTTCGGCAGGCGATATCGGTACGTCAAGCATATGATTGAGCATCACGTTGTCAGAAACGCCCTTCCCCAATTTTTCAGAGAGAATTATCCCTTTTTGGGAAGGTACGAAAAAGTACTGCTGCATCTGATCCGGAGGAAATCCGTCATCGGATTGTATTGCATTACAGGCTACAGCAGATTGAGAGCAAAATCATACAGGAGGAATGGATCGTGAGAGTTTTCATGTTTGCGCACGGCGGCAGCTTGAACCGCGGATGTGAGGCCATTGTTCGTTCGACCACTCATATCATCAAGGACCGAATCAATGGAGCGCAGGTTTATTTGGCTTCCGGGAAACCCGAAACAGATCGGATCATCACCGAATTGGACGAAATATACGACGGTTCCGACAGTCCGATTACCAAATACTCCCTGGGTTGGTGGGTCTCTTCACTTAAGGTAAAGCTCTTTCAAGATGAATCTTATGCATTGGGGAAAATCAAGAGCAATATCACCAAGCATGTCAGTAACATGGATGTATGCTTATCGATAGGCGGGGACAATTACTGTTACGGGGAGCAGCCGGACATCTATGAGGTCGACAAAAGAATTAAGGCACAAGGTAAAAAGCTGGTGTTGTGGGGATGCTCGATCGGCGAAGAGGATTTGTCGAAGAGAAAATTGGAGGATTTGAAATTATTCGATTTAATCCTGGCCCGCGAAACATTGACCCTTGAGTTATTAAAGAAGTCGGGGCTGACCAATGTAAAGCTGTGTGCGGACTCCGCTTTCACAATGAAGAAGGAGGAACTTCCGCTTCCTGAAGGTTGGCAGGAAGGAAATACGGTTGGACTTAATTTCAGCCCGCTGGTATGGAATCGGAATAAGCAATCCCGGACTGCAGTCAGGGATTTGATTCAGCATATCTTGAATACGACGGATATGACAATCGCATTGACACCTCATGTGATCCAGGACGGCAACAATGATTATGAGCTGCTGCTTCAATTTTTTAACGAGTTTACATATACGAACCGGGTCATTCTGCTGCCGGATCATCTTAATGCGATGCAATATAAAGGGTATATTGCAAGAATGCGTTTCTTCATTGGAGCCCGAACGCATGCGACGATTGCCGCTTATTCCTCATTTGTGCCAACGCTCGTGCTGGGTTACAGCATTAAGTCGAGGGGGATTTCAAAGGATATTTTCGGGGAAGAAAAGCTGGTATTGGGTGTAAACGATATTTCGGACAGCAGTAAATTGACGGCAGTTTTCGATGAAATGATCAAGGAGGAACGGACTTTGATCCGGCAATTGAAGCAGTCCATCCCCCATATTCAAAAAATGGCATATCAATCTGTAGAATATTTAACTGAGTTAGCGATGTAGGCGGCAGGGGATGCTATGAAAAAAAATTTGCTTTTCGTGATGCCCAGCTTATCCGCCGGCGGCGGGGAAAAAAGCTTGATCAATTTATTAAGCCAAATCGACTATAACCTGTACAATGTCGACTTGTTTTTGTTTAACAAACAAGGGGTATTGGTAAATCAAATACCCAGCGAAGTGAAAATTCTGGAGCTGGCGGCAAATTATAGAACTTATACCCGTCGTATGATAAGCTCCGTAATTCATTTTTTGAAAAACGGTCAGTTCCATTTGGCCTATTCCAGAATCATTTATACTGCGATGAACAGAATGATGAACAATATGGATATTTCAGAGCAGTATTCATGGAAGTATATAGCCAAATCGCATGATGCGATAAGTAAAGAATACGATGCAGCTATTGGATATCTTGAGAAATCGTCCATCTATTTTTTGGTGGAGAAGGTCAGAGCCAACAAGAAAATCGGATGGATTCATACAAACTACTCAAGCTCAAGTATGGATTATCGATTTGATTACCCTTACTTTGAACAATTGGATTATATGGTTACGGTGTCCAAGGAATGCGCGGAGTCTCTGAAGGAGAACTTCAAGAATTTGAAAGGCAAAGTGAGAGTCATTCACAACATCATTGCGCCCGAAGTCATCAAGAGCTTAGCCGAAGATGAAATTCAAGATGATTTCATCCTGGAAGAAAGCTTCACAAACATCGTTACTATAGGCAGGCTAAGCCATGAGAAGGGCATAGACATTGCGGTAGAAGCTTGCAGGCAATTAATCGGCAAAGGTCTTAAGGTCAGATGGTACGTTTTGGGCAGCGGCAGTGAATTAAAGAAGTTAGAAAAAATGATTAAAAAATATGGATTGGATCATCACTTTAAGTTGTTGGGCTTTAGAGAAAATCCATATCCTTATATAAAAAGATGCGATATCTATGTGCAGCCCTCAAGATATGAAGGGAAATCAATCGCGATTGACGAAGCCAAGATTCTGAGCAAGCCGATTATCGTCACAAATTTCAGCACGGCCAAAGATCAAATCACGGACGGAGTGGATGGCCTGATCGTGGAAATGAGTGCGCGAGCGATTGCGGAAGGAATCGGAAGGCTGATCCAAGAGAAAGATTTCAGATGCACCTTAGAAGAAAATCTATCGCGTTTGGAATTGGGGACTGAGAAAGAAGTTAACAAGCTATACCAACTTTTAACCTAGGTGGTTCTATGAAAAAAAACATTTTATTTGTGATGAACAATTTACACTGCGGCGGAGCAGAGAAGGCTCTCATTTCATTGTTGGAAACCATGGACTACAATAGGTTTAATGTCGATTTGTTTCTATTCAAGCATGAAGGGTTATTTTTCTCGAAAACTCCCAAGCAGGTGATTTTATTGCCTGAACCATCGGAATTCCAATATTTCGATATGTCTGCGAAAGCTGCTGTTGCGGGCTGTTTGAAAAAAGGAAGAGTCGATATCGCCGTATCAAGAATTCAGGCGGGTTTCATCTTCAGGTCGGAAAAAAATAGGGCAAAATGCGAGCAAAGGGTTTGGAAGCCTTTATCCAGAACGTTAAAAAGCATTGACAAAACCTACGATATTGCCGTCGGATTCCTTGAAAAGAATCCGATTTATTTTTGCGTGGAGAAGGTACATGCGCTGAAGAAAATCGGGTTTATCCATAATGATTATGACAAACTGGGGATGGATCCGGATTTGGATGAGCAATATTTTGATGCATTAGATCATATCGTCTCCGTTTCCGAGAGCAGCGTTCGAATTCTTCAGGGGCGTTTTCCGCATTACCGCCATAAAATCGCGCTGATGCACAATATCGTATCCCCGAATATCATCAATAAACTATCCTTCGAGGACGCCGACCTGAAGCGCGGAGGCTTCACTATCGTTTCGGTAGGAAGATTGCATCCCCAAAAAGGCTTTGATATGGCGATCGAAGCTTGCGGGATGTTGATTCGCGAAGGGTATGACATCCGATGGCTGGTGATTGGAGAAGGTAATGAAAGGATGAAGCTGGAAAAGATGATCGAGGAAAATCATCTTCAGCAAAAATTCATTCTATTGGGAATGCAGGAAAATCCTTATCCCTATATCAGGATGGCTGATCTATATGTGCAGCCGTCCAGGTTTGAAGGCAAACCGGTCGCAATTGATGAAGCAAAAATACTATGCAAGCCCATTGTGGCGACGAATTTCAGCACAGTGAAGGATCAAATCATTCACAACGAAAACGGCCTTATCGTAGATATGACACCCGAAGCTATATCCGAGGGAATCAAGAAATTAATTGAAGATCAGGCATTAAGAAATGCATTTGTTGATCATTTATCCCGTGAACAATTAGGGACAGAAACGGAAATTCATAAGTTCTATCAATTATGCATGTAGTCAAGAGTTGACGGAGGGGAGTACCATTCCGGGTTTTATTTTCGTTTTAACAAGCGCCATATTGATTGTTATTCTCATCGATGTCATACCGGTTATTAGAGATTGGATAGGGCGGATTCATATAGGGAGATATGCCGGCAAGGACCCGTGGAGCCGAGCCGTTACGTATACAGCGGTGAAATGGTTGAATCACACACCCAGAATGAAGGTAACGGATCATACCCGATGGGTTGTGATCGACATGTTAAGGGGAAATTACTCGAAAAGGGCCATTCAGCATTGGCAAGAGGCTTCACTGCTGCTTGGGTTATCGGAATATTTAAAACAACATGACGATCAAGCGGTGAAGAGAGAAGTTTGGAGCTTTTTGGATTCCCGGTTTGACAGTAGCGGTGACTGGATTGAAAAACCCGAATATGTGGATGGGGCCATTCTTGCTTACGCTGTGATGAAACTGGAATTTATTGACCTGGAGCATTATCGAGCCGCATTTGAGTTAACATGGAGGATGATAGAAGCACATATTGGCGAAGACAGTACGATTATGTACCGGACATTCATGAAGGACTATCGTTATGTCGATACGATTGGTTTTGTATGTCCATTCCTGGTCTCCTATGGAATCAAATACAACAAACCGGAGTGTATAGATTTGGCATACCGCCAAATCAAACAGTATGAACTGCACGGCATGCTGGAGGATCGCCATATCCCCTGCCATGCCTATCAAATCGGGGATTTAATGCCTCTCGGCATATATGGCTGGGGCAGGGGACTTGGCTGGTATGCGCTGGGGCTTATCGATAGTTGGCTTGAACTGCCGGCAGGCCACAAATATAAAGCGTCTTTGGAGGAAAGCATCAAGGGATTTGCAACTGCGGTGATATCACTTCAACAAGCGAACGGAGGCTGGAATTGGACGGTCACCAGACGGGAGTGCAGATCCGATTCTTCAGCGACCGCCGCTTTAGGCTGGTTCCTGCTGAATGCTTCGCGTGTTCCGGGCCTTACCCAAATCTGTCTGAACCATGCCGATAAAGCTATACACTACCTGGCGGGAGTTACGAGAAGGAACGGGGCGGTAGATTTTTCACAGGGGGACACCAAGGATATCGGCGCATACTCGACACTGTTTAATATCATGCCTTTTACGCAGGGCCTTTGCGTCAGAATGATGCATTCCAATATTGTGCGATCACGAATCCACTCTTGAGCCTGAAAACACGTCCAATCTTTTCCCGATTATAGACATAGTATATTGGAAAAGCAGGAAAGAGTGATGGTCATGATAAAAGCAAACTTGGGAGATTTGGACGACATTGATTTGACGACAGCGCCTCCTTCCGACCAAGATGTGCTGACCTACGACGGCAATCAATCGAAGTGGGTTCCCCGGTTGCCCCAAGCGGCTGCCTCCAATAGCGACGGCTACTCTTATGTGATCGATTTAAACAGGTGGGGCATTGCTAATGACGGTACCGCTTCCGAGGCTACGACGAAGGGAATCAACGACGCTATCGCGTGGGCCCAATCGCAAGGCTATAATCACGTGGTATTGCCCGGCGGCACCTATCTATTAAAATTCGATCCGACGACGTTATCTTGCATTGTGATGAAAAGCGGGCTTCATTTTGAGATGGCCGAAGGATGCTTGCTGCAGCTGGAAACCAACTCCTCGCCTTATTATCGAATGATTGATGTGACCGGTGTCGAGAACGCCAAAGTCTCGGGGGGAACCCTGATCGGCGACAAACGGACGCATCTCTACCGAATCAGCGTCGGATTTGTCAGAGGCGGCGTTAACCCGGACGGTTCATTGAATAATGATCCGAATTTTATCCGGAGTAATGTGATAGACCGGTACGAGCATCCGGGATTGCTGAGGAAATTCAGGCTGTGGTCGATTAGCGGTATATCGGCAACGCAATATAGCTTCTATCAATATAAGGATACGGTGTCCGGCAGTACGCTGGTAGGTTTCAGAAATAACGGAGGTTTTGCTCCTGCAAGTCCGACGGGAAGAGGATGGTTTGGTCCGATTGACGCTGTCAACAAGATGGTTTTTGTTATTGACATCACTTCTTTGCCGTTAAGCGACGCCCAAATTGCCCAAATTCAGGCAAAAGTCGACAGCCAGGATTACACGCATGAATGGGGCGAAGGCATCGAAATCAAGGGTTCGAACCAGATCGATATCGATCATGTGGAGATCTCCGAATGCACCGGGGATGCGGTAGCGACCGGGTGGCTTCAATATCAATTGAATCCTGCGGATTACACGCAAGAACAGATGGGCTCGCGCATATTTGTCCACGACTGCGATCTTCATCATTGCAGGCGGCAGGGGATTACGCTCGGCGGTTCGGATGATATCTATATATTCAATAATCACATTCATCATATCGGTTTCGCCGCAGACGGCACAACCGTCGACGGCACCCCCCCGATGTTCGGGATCGATATCGAATCGATGTGGTCGCAGACGAATATTCCGACCTGGCGGCCCGAGCTTAATCAGCAGGGCTTTGAGCTTAATACAAGGATCTATATTTATCATAATTCTATTCATCATAATGCCCGGGGACACTTTATCAATGCTGACGGAATCAACGTGGTGGTTGAGGCCAATACATTCGAAGGCGGAAACGTCGGAGGCATCAGCTCCTATCGAAACAATATGTATGTGAAGTATCTGAACAACACTTTTATTGGATGCGAGCTGGTTGTTGAAGGGGATAATTTCGTTCATGGAGCCGTATGCAACAACGGTAACATTAAATTATTGGATGTTGAGGGGGCCTTTATTTCCGATTGTCATATCACGAACGGAAACTTTTACGGCTCCAGCGTTTACGGCTATTTCGGCACGCCTGCAGTGGATGTTGCGACAGGAACGTTTAGCTACAGCTTGCCGCACGGGATGGGCAATGGCGCGCAAATTACGTTCGAGCAATGGTTAGGCAAAGTACCTTCCGGCATCAATCCCGATAAGCTGTACTATACTGTGAATATCACGCCGACCAGCTTTCAGGTTTCCGAAACCAAGGGAGGGACGCCGGCTGCGATTACGGATGCGGGGCAAGCCGGCTTTAATATCAGCCGTTATGATTACGGCAGATGCTATATTGCCAATATCACCGTTGAACGAGAGTGGAGAAATGATAATGCACTGACGTTTAACTTTTCGCTCCTTCTAACGGGTGGAGTGCTAAAGAACATAACAGTCAAAAATTACGAAGCGAGCATTCAAGCCCCGAAAAATTATGCCGGACGACCGATCACAGTGGAAGGCCTTACGGTAATTGAAGGTGGAGCGAATTTGGACGCATGCAATTTAAGCAACGGGAAATTCATCAGAATCAAAACGGGAATCATGGGCGGGGATATCAATCTGACCACGTCTCAAAATACAAGGAGAATTTACGCTGAGGATTGCTTGTTCCAGAATGTCGGGGTGAACTTCGGGAATGTTGTCCTGCACAATAGTACATTCCTTAACGCGTTAATCCAGAAACCGACAGCGCAGAATTCATTGGTTTCCGTCATTTCGAATTCTTATTTGGAAAATACGAAAATTTATTTGCACTGGCTAACCGTAAATAAAGCGATGATCATTGCCAAATGTGTTTTCGATCGTGTGACAACCGATATCAACGCTAATACGAAGCTGGTCGATAATCTCGATTTGAATTCCGTCACATAAAGTAGCTCTATAAATGATATGAATCCGGTCATGATGCGTCTACTGACAGGAGTCTGCTTCATGATCGGATTCTTTCGATGAAGGGGTCAAGACAATGAGAATCAAAAGTTCAATATTGAACATTACTGCAGGATTGGGAAATCAGATCATTATTACAGTTCTCAGTTTTATTTCACGAACGGTTTTTATCAGCGGCTTGGGGATGGAGTATCTTGGGATCAACGGATTGTTTACGAATATATTGGCCATGCTGGCGCTTGCGGAAGCGGGCATCGGCTCAAGCATCGTATACAGTCTGTATAAACCGGTCGCGGACAACGATCACGAAAAAATCAATATGCTGATGAAGCTGTACAAAAAAGCCTATATGGTCATTGCGCTCATTGTCTTCCTGTTAGGCCTGGCCGTGCTGCCATTTATCAAATACATGGTCAAAGACACCAGCGTGGATCATCTGTATCTCATTTATTTTATCTTTTTGTTGAATACAGTAGCTCCTTTTTTATATGTACATAAAAGCTCATTTTTAAACGTCTGCCAGAAGAACTATATTGTAACCGGAGTATATTCTATCTCTTCAATCTTGTCCGTAGGCGTGAAAATCGGCATTCTTTATTTTACGAAAAATTATATTTTGTATTTGATGATCGATAGTCTGTTGACCATCACGAATTCGATTATCCTTGCCGTCCTTGTAAATCGAATGTATCCGTTTCTGAAAAATAAAGTGACCGGAAAATTGGATGATGAAACGAAAGGGCAAATTTTTAAAAACGTAAAGGCAATTGTACTGCAAAACGTTGGCGGATACTTGATTTTCGGCACAGACAACATATTGATTTCATCGTTTGTCAGCGTAGTGGCGTTGGGGCTGTATTCGAACTATAAGATGCTGATGGATATTTGCAGGAATTTCATTAATCAGATTTTCAATAATACATACCATAGTTTCGGCAACCTGGTGGCAAAAGAAAGCAAATATAAAGTATACAGCGTATATCAGGCGTCGATGCTGCTCAATTTTTGGCTGTATTCATCGCTATCCATTTTTTTATTGATACTGATCGAGCCTTTCATTACAGTATGGTTAGGCCGGGACTTCCTATTGGGCCAAAGCGTGCTGGTCATTTTAATTCTCAGCTTTTATGAAAGAGGCATGCGAAACACCATCACGACCATCAAAACCACGGCCGGCATTTTTCGTGAGGATCGGTACGCTCCGTTGATTCAGGCAGCCGTAAATCTCGGGGTTTCCATCCTCCTTGTTCGGTATTGGGGAATTTCCGGCGTGTTCATCGGCACTTTAGTCAGCGCGCTGGCCGTACCTTTTTGGTATACTCCTTATTTGGTTTATAAAAAAGTGTTTAACAAGCCGCTGTACTACTATTTCGCCAAGTACGATTATTTCGTCATGTTGGGGATCGGAGCTTTTTTTGCCACACAGTCCATCTGCCGTTTTATTGTCCCGGAAGGGAATGATTTGGTGGCATTAATGCTGGAGGGTTTGGTTTGTCTCATCGTCCCCAACATTATCTATCTGCTGCTGTTCTATAGAACGAAGGAATTTAAATATTTATATGGGGTTTTTAAACAAACGGTGGGAAGTTTCGTTATCAAATTTAGGGTAAATAAAAGATCGCGAACCTCTCAGGAATCTCAATAAGAAATATCAGCAGGTGAAGTATAGGCTGTTGACATGTTCTTTACAAAGAACTAAAATGAAAATATATTACTTCAAATAGAACAAGGTGGCGTAAATTTTATAGCGATGTTCATTATAAAGAACGTAGAGTGATTTTTTTGTTCTCATTTTGTTTTTTTCGGAGAACATTTAAATGATTTAGGTTATTTTTTTAATTCTAGGTTCTTTATAAAGAACAAAATGAAATAGAAATTTTAAGTTCTTAATAAAAAAATTTCCGGTGATGTCTCCTTGCCGTTATCGATGGAGGTACTCGGCCATGCTGTGGGTTGAAGCAACCTTAGACGCGAGTCGTCGATAGTGTGGCGTGAGGATGGGTTCAATGCCCCAATTAAAGTTCTCGACAATGGATTTTCAGACAGAAAGATTCATGGTCAAGAACTTTAATATTTCATCATGTTCTTTGTGAAAGGGTGAGCTTTTTGACGTATCGTCAAAGGATTGGGCTATTAATCCTGATCGATTCATTTATCGTGTTAACGGCTGTTTTCTTCAGCCAGTTTTTGGTGAATGCGACTGTGTATGTCATTACGATGCCAATTGTGATGAGCTCCGTGACTTTACTGCTGAGTCACCATTTTTTCTCGTTCCGCTACAAGCTGTATAGAAAAGCCTGGCAGTATGCCAGCATCGGCGAGCTCATGATGATTTTCAAGGCTGTCACCTTTTCGATTGCGGTTGCCGCAATGGTCCAGCTAATCGTCATGAAGGACGTTTTTATTCGGCTGTTGTCGGTGACCTGGATGCTGCATATCCTGCTGATCGGGGGCTCCCGGTTTGCCTGGCGAATCGTCAGGGATACTTATATGATTGATGGCTCCAGTAAAAAACGAACATTGATTGTCGGTGCCGGGTCCGCCGGTACGATGGTGGCCAGGCAGCTGCTGAATAATTGCGACTCGGAGCTACTGCCGACTGCCTTTATCGATGATGACGTGAAAAAGCAGCATCTCGATATTCTCGGCATTCCCGTAGTCGGCGGTGTCGATCAAATTGAGAAGCAAGTTCAGGAGCTTGCGATCGAGAATATTGTTATCGCCATTCCGTCGCTGAGCAAAAAACAACTGAACACCATCGTTGCCGAATGCGCAAAAACAAAAGTTAAAACCCAAACGCTCCCGATGCTGGAGGATTTGATGACCGGGAAGGTTTCGGTGAATCAATTCCGCGATGTGCAGGTGGAGGATTTGCTGGGCCGGGAGCCGGTCGAGATGGATATTGAGAGCATCTCCGAAGATATCACGAATCATGTGGTGCTGGTCACGGGCGCGGGCGGTTCCATCGGTTCGGAAATTTGCCGCCAAATTGCCAAATTCAGACCAAAGGCCTTGATTCTTCTAGGGCACGGGGAAAACAGCATTTATTCGATAGAAATGGAATTAAAGGATACATACGGGAATGATCTCATTCAGTTTGTGACCGAAATTGCGGATATCCAGGACGCTAAGAAAATGATGTCGATCATGGGCGCCTATCGGCCGCATGTCGTATACCATGCCGCAGCGCATAAGCATGTGCCGCTCATGGAGCGCAATCCGGAGGAGGCGGTCAAAAACAATTTGATCGGAACGTTGAACGTTGCCAAAGCGGCGAGCCGGTTCGGTGTGAGTACGTTTGTCATGATTTCTACCGATAAAGCTGTCAATCCGACCAGTGTTATGGGCGCGACCAAACGATTGGCCGAGATGGTCATCCAAAATATGAATAATGGGAGCAAAACCAAGTTCGTCGCGGTTCGTTTCGGGAACGTGCTGGGCAGTCGGGGCAGCGTCATTCCGCGGTTCAAGAAACAAATCGCCGAGGGTGGTCCGGTTACGGTCACGCATCCGGACATGGTCCGGTATTTCATGACGATTCCGGAAGCATCCCGACTGGTGATCCAAGCCGGCGCTTTGGCTGAAGGCGGAGAAATTTTTGTGCTGGATATGGGGGAGCCGGTCAAGATCGTCAATTTGGCTCAAAACCTGATCAGGCTTTCAGGCCATTCAATTGATGACATCAGCATCGAATTTACCGGAATCCGGCCGGGGGAAAAGCTTTTTGAGGAACTGCTGAAGGAAAATGAGGTCCATGAACAGCAGGTTTACCCGAAAATTTACATCGGGAAAACCGCAGATCTTTATATAGAGGAAATTGAACAAATCATCGCAACCTACGCGAATCTCGATAAAGCGGCGCTCAAAGAAGCATTGTTGAATTTGGCCAACAACAAAGTGGCTGCACCCAAATTAATGTCGATCGGATAATTTTACATAAAGGGGAGCAAGACAAGATGAGAATAAAAAAAGCGATCATTCCCGCCGCCGGTCTAGGCACCCGGTTTCTTCCGGCAACCAAGGCGATGCCCAAAGAAATGCTGCCGATTGTCGATAAGCCGACGATTCAATACATCGTTGAGGAAGCGGTGGAATCCGGAATCGAGGATATTCTGATTGTAACGGGAAAAGGCAAGAGGGCGATCGAGGACCACTTCGACAATTCCTTTGAGCTGGAGCGGGATTTATTGGAAAAACGCAAATACGAACTGCTGCAGGAGGTTCAAAAATCCTCCAGTCTAGTGGATATCCATTACATTCGCCAAAAAGAACCGAAGGGATTGGGGCATGCCATCTGGTGCGCCCGCAAGTTCATCGGAAATGAGCCGTTCGCCGTGCTGCTGGGGGATGACATTGTAAGCTCCGATACACCCTGCCTGAAGCAGATGATCAACCAATATGCACGCTGCCGCTCATCGGTAATCGGAGTGCAGCATGTACCCGATCATGAGGTTTCAAGATACGGCATTGTGGATGGAGACAAAATTGAAGAACGTTTATATAGCGTGAAGCATTTGGTTGAAAAGCCAAGGAAGGAAGAGGCGCCCTCGAATCTCGCGATTTTGGGGCGCTATATTCTTACTCCGGGGATTTTTGATATTCTAAGCGAGCAGCAGCCGGGAGCGGGCGGCGAAATTCAGCTTACGGATGCGATTGCCGAATTGAACCGCTATGAATCCGTTTATGCATACGATTTCGAGGGAACCCGGTTTGATGTCGGAGAGAAGATGGGATTTATTCAGACGACTATTCAATTTGCCCTCAAGCGCGAGGATTTAAGGCGCGGTCTGCTGGACTATCTTTCCAAAGTGATGGAGCAGGAATTCAAGTTGCAGGGGCAGCCATGATTTCCCGGGATGCGAACGGACTGGCGGAAGTGCCGAAAAAGGTATTGTTTGCAGCTACGGTGGATTTCCATTTCGCGAAGTTTCATCTGCCTTATTTAAAGTGGTTTAAAGAGCGGGGCTGGGAGGTTCACGTGGCTGCAAACGGGGAGCTCGAACTTCCATACGTCGATAAAAAGCACAATCTTCCCATTCAAAGATCGCCCTTTAAGCTGCAAAACGCGAAGGCTTACAGTCAGCTGAGGTCGATTATTGACAGCAACGCGTACGGGATCATCCACTGCCATACACCCATGGGCGGAGCGCTTGCCAGATGGGCCGCCAGAGCGGCGCGAAGGCGGGGGACCAAGGTGCTCTATACGGCGCATGGCTTTCACTTTTACAATGGCTCGCCGTTGTTTAACTGGCTGGTCTATTATCCGGTCGAAAAAGCGTTGGCCCGTTATACCGATTGCTTAATTACGATCAATGAAGAGGACTATAATTTGGCGGTTCGATACCGATTCAAGGCCGGGCGGATTGAACACGTGCACGGTGTAGGGGTAAACGATCAGCTTTTTAAACCGGCACAAGAAGCGCAAAAGCAGGAATTAAGGACGAAATTCGGGTATCGGCCGGATGAGTTCCTGATGTTTTATGCCGCCGAGTTCAATCCAAACAAAAATCAGCAGATGTTGATTCAAGCATTGGCGCTCATTCAGCATCAGGCGCCAAGAATAAAGCTGCTGCTGGCGGGCAGCGGGCTGTTGGCCGCCCATTGCAAAGCTTTGGCGGCCGAGCTCGGTGTGGAGAATATGGTTGATTTCCTCGGCTACCGGAACGATATCAAGGAATTGCTGCAGATGTGCGACGTTGCAGTAGCGTCAAGCTATCGCGAGGGTCTGCCCGTCAATATTCTGGAAGCCATGGGATGCGGGCTGCCGATCATCGCCAGCCTTAATAGAGGGCATCGGGAGCTAGTCAAGGATGGGGTCAACGGTTACTTGGTATCGAACGGAGACAGCAGGCAGTTTGCGGACCGGATGCAGCAGCTGAGTCAGTCCCGGGCGCTGTGCAAACAAATGGGAGATGAAAGCCTTCGCCGGGTCAAGCCATTTTCGCTTTCCCAAGCGGGGGCCGAGCTCGGCAGGATTTACTCGCATTACGTTATGGAGGAGCGGGATGAAACCGAAAGTCAGTATTATAGTGCCTATATATAATATGGAACGTTACTTGAAGCGCTGTTTGGAAAGCTTGCTATCGCAAAGCCTGGATGACATTGAGGTTATTGCCGTGAATGACGGGTCTACGGATGCAAGTGCGGAAATCCTGCATGAATTTGCGGCAAGAGACGGCCGACTGGTTGTCATCCATAAGCCGAACGGCGGAGTTTCCTCGGCAAGGAATGCAGGAATGGCAGCGGCGCGGGGGGAATATTTGGGATTCGTCGATCCCGATGATTGGGTAGATGCCGATATGTATAAAGCCATGTATGAATTGGCCGTTCACAGACGAGCCGATATCGTCATGTGCGGATACGTAAGGGAATTCGGCACACATTCCAAGGAGAAGAAGTTTGATCTCCCCGAGATCAGCACCTTCCGAGATCAGGAGATTATCACGAGCATCATGAGGCGGTTGGTCGGTCCGCTAAACGAGGAGATCGCAAAACCGGATTTTCTCGATGCCTGGGGCACCGTCTGGTCCAAGATTTACCGTGCCGGGATGGTTAAAGAGCAGGCCGTCCTGTTTACCGATCTAAGCGAGGTGGGCACGAATGAAGACTCGCTGTTCAACATTCACGCGTGTTATTACGCCAAAACATTCGTCTTTCTGAACAGGCCTTATTACCATTATTGGCGGGAAAACACCGCGTCGGTCACATCCGGTTACAAGCCCGATTTGCTGCGGCAGTGGTCGACGCTTTATAGCCTGATCGAAAGCTTCCTGGATGAAAAAAAGCTGCACCCGGACTTTTATAGGGCTCTGGATAATCGTAAATGCTTGAATACTCTGGGATTGGGACTGAATACGATCAGCCCGGACAATCAAGCGATCCTGCCGGAAAAACTCAAAAAACTGAATGCCATATTGAATGACAGTCAAATACAGCGGTCCTTCAGACAATTGGAAACGGAACGTATGCCGTTTGTTTGGAGGGCATTTTATTTTTGCGCCAAAGGCCGATTCGTCATCGGTTTTTATTTCATGCTGGTTGCCATTGACCGGCTCAGAAAGATGATCAGATAGGAGATAGGAGTGTTTTCGTTGGAGCCTATTCGCATCTTGCAGGTGGTTACCATAATGAACCGCGGCGGACTGGAAACGATGCTGATGAATTATTACCGGCAGTTGGACCGCGGCAGGATTCAATTCGATTTCATGGTTCATCGGGCGGAGAAGGGATACTATGACGATGAAATATTGAAATTGGGCGGCAAAATTTACCGAATGCCCCAGATCAGGCCCGGCAATTACCGGTTATATTTCCGAATGCTTGATGAATTTTTCGCCACCCATCGGGAATACAAGGTCGTGCATTCCCATATTAATGAAAACAGCAGTTTTGTGCTCCGCGCGGCGAAGCGGGCCGGGGTGCCGTGCCGGATCGCCCACAGTCATCTGAGCGATTTGGGAATCGATATCAAGCTGCCGTTTCGACTGTATGCCAGATTTGCAATGAAAGATTATCCGAACCGGTATTTCGCTTGTTCGAAAAAAGCCGGTCAATGGCTGTTCGGCAAAAGAAAATCCGATTCAAATCAGATCACCGTTCTGAACAATGCCGTGAATGTTAGAGACTTCAAATATGATGAGGCGCTTCGGAATCAAGCGAAGCTTGAATTTGACGCCGGAGATCGATTGGTTATCGGCCATATCGGCAGATTCGTCAAGCAGAAAAACCACAGTTTTCTGCTGGATGTTTTTAAAGCGGTGCATGACAAACGGCCCGACTCATTGCTTATCATGATAGGCGATGGCCCGCTTCGGCCTGCGATTGAGGATAAGGCGGATCAATTGGGTTTGACCGGCAACGTTCGATTTTTGGGTGTCAGGGCGGATATTCCCCGCTTGATG
This sequence comes from Ferviditalea candida, assembly GCF_035282765.1. GTDB lineage: Bacteria > Bacillota > Bacilli > Paenibacillales > KCTC-25726 > Ferviditalea > Ferviditalea candida. The sequence goes on from NZ_JAYJLD010000004.1 coordinate 34,761, forward strand.
CAGGGGATGGACTTATTTTTGTTTCCATCGCTTTTCGAAGGCCTGCCCGTTGTTCTTGTGGAAGCTCAGGCCGCGGGCTTGAGATGCGTTGTATCGGATACGATTACAAGCGAAACCGATGTTACGGGCCGGTTGGATTTTGTAAGTCTGAAGGCATCACCGGACGCATGGGCCGATATCATCCTGGCGTCGTCCTATGAGCATAAAGACACATCCGGATTATTGGGCCGAAGCGGTTACGATACCGCTGAAATGGCGAAGTGGCTGACCCGATATTACGAGGAAAATTTCATGCCTGAAGAGGCAAATCGGGATTTTGTGGAGGCTTTCCGATGACTGCGACATTAACAGTATTTACACCGGCATATAATCGCGCGCATACGCTTCATTTGTGCTACGAAAGCCTGAAAAGGCAGACCAGCAAGGATTTCGTCTGGCTGATCATCGACGACGGGTCGGAGGATCATACAAGAGAGCTTGTCGAGCAATGGATCGCTGAAGGTTCGGTGCCGATCCGCTATCAATACCAGGAAAATCAAGGGATGCACGGAGCCCACAATACGGCCTACGAGTTGATCGACACGGAGCTGAATGTATGTATCGACTCGGACGATTATATGGCCGATGATGCGGTTGAGAAAATTATTTCTTTCTGGAGGAAAAACGGGAGCGATCGGTACGCAGGCATTGTCGGATTGGATGCCGCTCCCGACGGCAGGGTGATCGGCACCCGAATGCCGGATCATTTAAGGGAATCCACGCTTTCCGACCTTTATGCCATTCACAAGGTAAAAGGAGATAAGAAGCTTGTTTACCGGTCAGAGCTAACGCGGAGCTTTCCTCCGTATCCCATTTTTCCGGGCGAGAAGTATTGTCCGCTGAGCTGCAAGTACGTTTTGATCGACCAGCAATATCCGCTGCTTGTCATGAATGAGGTTCTATGCCATGTCGAATATTTGCCGGACGGCTCAAGCATGAACATCATCAAGCAGTACAAGCGGAATCCGCGCGGATTTTTATTTTTCCGATCGGTGGCGATGCGGTACGCACCTTCCTATAAAGAGAAATTCCGCGAATCGATGCATTTTGTCTCCAGCAATTTAATGATCCGCAATTACAGGTTTTTGCTGGATTCTCCCTGCAAGTGGACGACGCTGCTGGCCGCGCCCTTTGGCTTGCTGCTGTATTTGTACATTCAGCGCACCGGCAGGGCGACGGTGCTGAAGCAGACCTAAGCCTGCCCTGCTTGAATTTTTCATGAAAGGAACCGGCAGATGACCGTATTTTGGCTGACGTTGTTTACTGTATTTATATTGTCGTTAATGGCCAGATATTTGGCCAAGCCCGTTCCGTCAGGTCCGGGTCCGGTATATATTCAGCCGAACCGGTATTATGTTTTCCTGGTCATGGCCGTGCTGATTCTGGTATCGGGGCTGCGAAGCAATATCGGCGACACCTTTTTTTACATGTATTCCTATAAATTAAAGCCCTTGACTTTGGCGGATATCGGGTTTAGCGGGGATTTCGGCTTTAATCTGCTGCAAATGCTGCTGCAGCAGTTCACCGCGGATCCGCAGTACCTGATTTTTTGGGTTGCTTTATTTACGAACGCCTTGATCATTCCTGTTCTATATAAATACTCCAGTTTATTTGAATTAAGCGTGTTTCTGTACATTACGACAGGGATGTATTTGACATCCATGAACGGAATCCGGCAATTTCTTGCGGCTTCCATTATTTTTGCCGCCACCAAATATATTTTTGAGGGTAATTGGAAGAAGTATTTTGCTGGAGTGCTGCTGGCTTCAACCATCCACCAAAGCGCGCTGATCCTGATTCCCGTTTACTTCATCGTCAGACAAAAAGCATGGACCCGGCAGACGCTGTTCTTGCTGCTTGCGGCGATATTCATCGTCGTCGGCTTCAACCAGTTCTCCCATCTGCTGTACTCGGCCATTCAAGATACCAGATACAGCCAGTACCGGAATTTGGAGCAGCACGGAGCCAATATGATGCGGGCGGTCGTGGCGGCGATTCCGCTCATTCTTGCTTATCTTGGGAGAGAGAGGCTGCGGGGAATTTTCCCAAAAAGCGACTATATCGTGAATATGTGCTTGATCAACCTGATGGTGATGATGATTTCCACACAGCAGTGGATATTCGCACGGTTCAGCTTTTACTTCGGTCTGTATGAGCTCATCTTGATTCCCTGGCTGGTCAAATTATTTGTTCCGAAGGATCAAAAGCTGATCTACTACACCATCTTGATCAGTTATTTTCTCTATTACTTTTATGAGAATGTGATCAGCTTGAACATCTACTATCAAAGCCATTTTTTCAAAATATAGTGTATCAGGGGGTATATCATGCCCATACTCGTCACCGGAGGCGCCGGCTATATCGGCAGCCATACGTGCGTGGAGCTGCTGAATGCGGGCTATGAGATCATCGTCGTCGATAATTTTTCCAACAGCAAGCCGGAAGCGCTGAAACGCGTCGGCGAGCTGACGGGAAAGCGATTCATCTCCTATCGAGCGGATTTGCTCGACCGGGAGGAGCTGGAATTCATTTTTACCCGGCATCGGATCGAAGCGGTCATTCACTTTGCGGGATTCAAGGCCGTCGGAGAGTCCGTCAGGATGCCGCTGGAATACTATATGAACAATGTTGCGGGGACGATCGCCCTTTGCCAAGCGATGGCGAAATTCGGCATCAAGAAGCTGGTGTTCAGCTCATCCGCTACGGTGTACGGCGTGCCGGAGAAGGTGCCGATTTCCGAGGATTTTCCCCTGAGCGCGATGAATCCGTACGGACGGTCGAAGCTGATGATCGAAGACATCCTGCGTGATCTTGCCGTTTCCGATACAGAATGGAGCATAGGGATTTTACGCTATTTTAATCCGATCGGAGCGCATAAGAGCGGACGTATCGGAGAGGACCCGAACGGCGTGCCGAATAATCTGATGCCCTATATCACGCAGGTGGCCGCGGGCAAATTAAATCGGCTCAGCGTATTCGGCGATGATTACGACACCCCTGACGGGACGGGCGTAAGAGACTATATTCACGTGGTCGATTTGGCAAAGGGGCATTTAAAGGCGTTGGAAAAGATCTTCTCGTCAACCGGCGTGGAGGCTTATAATCTTGGCACCGGCAGAGGGTACAGCGTTTTGGAGATGATTGCGGCGTTTATTGAAGCGTCCGGCATGGAGCTCCCCTACACCATTGTCGGGCGCAGGCCCGGAGATGTGGGCGCCTGCTTCGCCGATCCGACGAAGGCCGGAAATGAGCTCGGCTGGACAGCGGATAAAGGGATCGCGGAAATGTGCGAGGATGCCTGGCGATGGCAGGCGAACAATCCGAACGGCTATGAAGAGGAAAGCATTCGAATGGAACAAGTGAGGAGTTAGATCGTCATGAAGCGGCTTTTTGACTTGTCGGTTTCCATATTGGCATTAATGCTTTTATTCCCGGTGCTGATTGTGACCGCCGTTCTGATCCGATGGAGATTGGGCTCGCCGGTCCTGTTCAAGCAGCAGCGGCCGGGACTATACGGCAGACCCTTCTATCTCTATAAATTCCGCACGATGACCGAGGACAGGGACACCATCGGCAATCTGCTGCCCGACCGCGAAAGGTTGACAGCCTTCGGGAAATTCCTGAGAGCTTACAGTCTGGATGAATTTCCGCAATTGATCAACGTCATCAAAGGCGATATCAGCTTGGTCGGCCCGAGGCCGCTGCTGATGGAGTATTTGCAGCTATATTCGGAGGATCAGGCCAAGCGGCATCTGGTGAAGCCCGGAATTACCGGGTGGGCCCAAGTGAACGGAAGAAATGAACTGGCCTGGGAGAAGAAGTTCGAGCTGGATGTGTGGTACGTGGAGCATCAATCGTTCCTGCTGGATCTCAAAATTATCTGGATGACCGTCTTTAAGGTGTTGAGATCAGAAGGCGTCGCGCAAAAAAATCATGCAACCGTGGAGAAATTCAGCGGTTCAAAATTATAAGAGCGTGTTCAAAAAGGCTAGCGAAGAAAAAGGGGTGTGTCGGAGGAGCGGAAAGTTTTTGCTCCCGAAGCAGTTTTCTGCGAAAACTTTTACACCTTTGAAATCGTAAAACAACCGCTAAATTGAATCCTGTTTTTTCGATTTCAACAGTGACCGGAGGCACACCCCTTTTGCGCAATGACCCAACTTTTTGAACACGCTCTATAACTAAAGAAGAAGTGATGGAAATGGAAATTGCCGTGATTGGCGGAGGGGGCCACAGCAAGGTGGTTCAGGATATTGTTCATGCCGACGGGATTCATGCCGTAAAGGCCGTTCTGGACGATAAATACACCGACATGCGCATGGATAACGGAATATATACGGGCCCGATATCCGAAGCACGCAGATTGCTGACGATGTTGCCTTCGATCAAGTTTGTGGCTGCCATAGGCCACAATGAAACCAGGAAATCGGTGGTGGCGAAGCTGGGCTTGCCCGATGAGCATTATGCCGCATTGGTTCATCCTACGGCCGTAATCAGTCCGAGCGCCATGATCGGCCCGGGTACGGTCGTGATGCCGAATGCCGTGATTAATGCGGATGCCAGGATTGGAAGCCACGCGATTATCAATACCGGGGCAGTGATTGAGCACGATAATCGAATTGGCGATTATGCGCATGCATGTCCGAGGGCTGTGCTTACCGGGACGGTCATCGTGGAAGAAGGCGCGCTGATCGGGGCGGGAGCGGCGGTCGTGCCGGGGACGTGCATCGGACAATGGGCTGTGATTGGAGCGGGAGCCTCAGTCATCGGCGATATTCCGGAGTATTGTACGGCCGTTGGAACTCCAGCCCGCGTAATTCACAGATCAGAGGGCGGGATGCCCATCAGAGGAGTGCTTTAAGCGTTGAAATTGCAATCAGGGAGTTGGGAATAACGAAACCAAAGTTGATGATGACCCGACGCTTTTTCTGAAAAAGGGGATAAACAGCATGCTCGGTTTGCTGGGGTTAAGCGCAATTGGTGCATACCCTTTTATGTTTAAGCGGTTTTGGTACGAAGTCAGGGGGGGCATCTAAGCGTTCAAGGAGCTTCCCAAAGCTTTTGAAGGGTGGAAATTGGTTCAATTCAGCGACATTCATCTCGGTTTTTATTACGGAGTGCAGCACTTTCAGCGTGTTGTCGGGATCATTAACCGGCTAAAGCCGGATATTTTGTTTTTTACCGGCGATCGGCTACATCGATCATGAAGGTTCGCGTTTGTATATTGCCGGTGTGAATGACGCCCTGTTTGACCATGCCGATATTCAGGGAGCCGTGCAAGGTTTGTCGGCTCAGGATTGTGTGATGCTGTTGGCACACGATCCCGATCTTGCCGATGAGAGCAGCAAATACGGGGTCAGCGCGCAATTTTCCGGGCGTTCCCACGGCGGACAGGTCAGGCTGCCTTTCTATGGACCGCTGTTTACTCCCGATCTTGCCCAAAAGTACATCGGCGGCTTATATGCGGTCGGAGAGGACCGGATGCAACTGTATGTTAATTGGGGGATCGGCTGCACGGAAATGCCGGTCCGTTTTTTTTTTTTGCAGGCCGGGGATTACCGTATTTTACCTGCATGCTTGAGTCTAGAATCCAACTCAAAAAAAGAACGGTTGTGATCATAATGAAAGTGCTGAAAAGCCGGCAAAGACTATTTCTTTCCGCTCCGCACATGAGCGGTAATGAACAGAAGTACATACAGGAAGCGTTTGATAGTAATTGGATCGCGCCGCTCGGACCGAATGTCGACGCGTTCGAGCGGGAGCTTGCCGCCTGCGTCGGGATCGAGGCAGCCGCAGCGGTCAGCTCCGGAACGGCGGCGATTCATTTGGCGCTCCGATTGTTGGATGTCAAATCAGGAGACAGAGTGTTCTGCTCAAGCCTGACTTTTGTCGCCAGTGCGAATCCGGTTGTTTATCTGGGGGCCGAGCCGGTGTTTATCGATTCGGAGCCGGAAACATGGAACATGTCGCCGCAGGCTCTGCAGCGGGCGATGGAGGCTGCCTGCCGGGAAGGGAAGCTGCCCAAGGCGGTCATCGTTGTTCATTTGTACGGGCAAAGCGCCAAAATGGACGAAATTCTTGCGGTATGCGGCGAATACGATGTCCCGGTCATCGAGGACGCGGCGGAATCGCTCGGTTCGACTTATAAGGGGAGAGCGAGCGGGACGATGGGCAAGTATGGAATCTATTCTTTTAACGGCAATAAGATTATCACCACCTCCGGCGGAGGGATGCTCGTTTCCCGCAATGCGGAGGATATCGCGAAGGCGCGCTTTCTGGCGACGCAGGCCCGGGACCCTGCCCCGCATTATCAGCACAGCCAAATGGGATATAACTACCGGCTGAGCAATGTGCTGGCGGGCATCGGAAGGGCTCAGCTTGAGGTGTTGCCGGACAGAGTGAATGCCAGACGCCGGATTTCCGAGCGGTACTTCCAAGAATTGGCGGATGTTCCCGGTATTCGGTTTATGCCCGAATTGGAGAATACGCGCTCGAACCGTTGGCTTACCGCCTTAGCCGTTGATGAACGGGAGCTCGGCGTTTCCAGGGATCATTTACTGAGAAGCCTGGCGGAGGACAATATTGAAGCGCGGCCTGTATGGAAGCCGCTTCATCTGCAGCCGCTTTTCGAAGGAGCGGCCTATTATTCCCATGATGAACAGCATCATGTAGCGGAGCAGTTGTTCCAAACGGGGCTTTGCCTGCCTTCCGGTTCGAATATGGCCGAGGAGGACCAAACGAGAGTGATCGAATGCTTGAAGAGCATACTCAAAAAGGGGTGGCGGAAAAAAAGGGGTATGTCGGAGGAGCGAAAGTTTATGCTCCCGAAGCAGTTTTCTGCGAAAACTTTTACGCCTTTGAAATCGTAAAAAACCGCTAAATTGAAAATTATAAAGCGATTCATGAAACCTATTTGAACAATGAAAAATTCACCAGCGATACGGACACGGAAGTGATTGTTCGGCTTGTGGAGAAGCTTGCAAGCGGCGGTTTGGAGACGGAGGAGGTTTTCGGCAAAGCGCTTCGGCTTTTGGAGGGCTCTTTTGCGATTTCGTTACTGGATCATCAGGATCCCGGTAAAATTTATGTCGGCAAAAACAAGAGCCCGCTGCTGATCGGCGTCGGATCGGATTTTCACGTGATTGCCAGCGACGCCATGGCGATGCTGCAGTTCACAAATCAATTCATTGAACTGATGGATGAGGAAATTGACGAACAGCCTTTCGTCATCTGCAATCTCATCGAAAAATACCGACTCGGGATGAAAATCATGATCAAGTTTCTGGGTTTATCGACATCAGCGCCCCGCGCGATCACCTCCTGGACATTGCTTCGCATGTTCCCGTTCAGACGGGGCTGAGTCAAGAACGCGAAAAAAGAGGGAATGAGATGATAGGGAAAAATATTCATTCGATTCGAAAGCAAAGAGGCCTGACATTATCCGAGCTTGCCGAGCGCACGGGCATTTCCAAGTCGTATTTGAGCAACATTGAACGCGATCTCAAGCAAAACCCCTCGATTCAGGTGATGGAGAAAATCGCCTCGACATTGAAAGTCGATCTGAAAATCTTGCTGAAGATGACGATGGAGGCCGAAAACAAGCAGCAGCTTGAAAAGGAGTGGCTCGACTTTATCAATGAAATGAAACAAACCGGGATAGAAAAAGAACAAATTCACGACTATAAAATCTTGATTGATTTTATCAAATGGTATAATGATTGCAGCACTCGGGGTTCTTAATAAAACACGATTTGTTCGTTTAAAGAAAATTTGATAAAATAAATCTAGTGGCTTGCGGATTAATTATTTTTTGAAAGAGGAAGAAGTCCAATGATTGGAAAACGATTGCAGCAGCTGCGAAAAGAAAGGGGATTGTCTCTGTCGATGCTGGCGGAACGCGCCGGAATCGCCAAGTCTTATTTGAGCAGTTTGGAGAGGGATATACAAAAAAATCCTTCGATTCAGGTTCTTGAAAAAATTGCGGGCGTTTTGAAAATTCCGGTGGATAGGCTTCTTGATCAAGAAAACGATTCAGAGGATGAAACCGTACTTGATCATGAGTGGCAGGAACTGATCAAAGAAGCGATGACATCAGGCGTAGATAAACAGCAATTTCGGGAATTTCTGGAGTTTAACAAATGGCGTTTAAACAATCCGAATAAATAATTCATCAGGTGATATCCTGGCTGCTGCCGGCAGCGGCAGTATAAATTTGTGTTCCCCTGTCGGAAGCGCTTCTTAAGAATGCACGAATTTCCTCAATGCTGATCCCCAGTTTGCGGGCGGTTAGAATCAGTTCGGTCCACTCTCCATCCAGTTCCTTCGCATTGGCCAAGTTCATATCCATTATCTTTACTCCTCCTGTAATCACAACGATTCATTTTTGATTCAGTTGAAAAAAATTTTGGGGGCCACCCCTCTAATCGCAATGCTCGATACGAATTGTATCTTGAAGGGTGAATTAAGATTCAGGATTGCGGGTTTCTCCCGCGTTTCAGGATCTCCTTGAGTTTGGTCGTGTCAATATTGAGATGGAGCACAATTTTTCCAATGTCCACAACGATCCGATCCTGTTTGCCCATGCGCTGTTCCCCTTTTCTTCCATTAAGAACAAGAAAGTAAAAATAAGAAAGCCGACCATAGGTATGGATTGGCCGGTTGCATCACTCGCTCCTCATGCCTCAGATGCCCACATAAAAGACATGAATCATCGCTTCCATTTTCAAGCTTCCTCGATATTTCATTTGCCCAACTTTCACAATTATAGTCATTTTCTAAAAAAAATACTGTCACATCCTGTGTGTCGAACATATTTTTTTTGTCACAAATCGTAAAAATATCATGAATATGAATCTTTTTTCCCAGCCAATGCGATCAATCACGATCAATCGGCATTTCATCGAAATAGACCAACTAGTCTTTCAAAGGATGAATGCCGTGAACCGGAATGAGATGAAAGAACTATGGACCAAGCCTATGGAAACGTTCCTTTCCATTTGTTAATTTTGAGCTTTGCGTTCCAAATGATTAAGTCGTTCATTGAGTTGGTCATAATCAACTTCAAGAAATTTGATTTTTCCGGTTGACTTGATTGAAATTATTTCGGGTTTCCGCTATAAAGTCGTCTAATTTTACGTTCATGCTTTCCATCTGTGAATTCATGTTTTCAATTTTTGCGTTCATGGTTTCCTGGTTTTTTAATATTGCGCTCAGCATTTCGCGTTCTGTCATGTCGGTCATTGGGTTTCACTCCTTCATGGATCGAATGTGACTCTGATCACTTCAAATTTATTATTAGTTTAATCCTTTTTTTAAGGGCTTGCACGATATTTTTGATACATGTTTGAACAAAAAGCGGGGGCTGGTGTCAAAAATAGACCGCAAGCCTTTGCCGGGGGGCGGTCTACTTCTGCTGATGATGAAATCATCAGATATTCACAACGGCTCTTCGCGCTACTGGGTGGGTTAATGGCTTTTAACGAGAGTCATAGCCCTTCCGCTGCTAAAACCTCCCTCATTTTCTTAAACTCTTCTTCCGAAATTTCTCCTCTCGCAAAGCGTTCCTCCAAGATTTGCAGCGCGGTGCTTGGTCTGTTCGCATGCTGCTGGGAAAAGCCCCGCAGGAAATGCACAATGAGAAACAATACCCCTATGACAACGGCCAGCTGCACGACCATTCCAATGATGCTCATTCCCCAGAAACCGTTAAAAAAATGACCATATCCGCCCATCATTTTTACCACACTCCTTTAGGATTTATGATAATATTGCTATATCCATTATGTTCCATCATCCTTCTTTATTCTGTGACATTTTTAATACATCCGCAAGGAGTTCATGAGATGCTTCTACGATTATTGTTTGTGATGCTGTGGGCGTCCGCCGCAATTGCCGCCAAGCTCGGCCTATACTCATCTCCGCCCTTGACTCTGGCAACCATCCGGTTTATCGCGGCCGGCATGATTCTGTTTGCTTTTGTTTATGTGCTGAATCGGAGATACGCTTGGCCCAGCCGGGCAGAGTGGATTCCGCTTATCCTGTTGGGGCTGCTGAATACGACTATTTACCTTGGCTTATCCTTTTGGGCATTTACTACGGTTTCTGCGGGCATCTTCAATTTGTTTGTTACGGTAAATCCGTTTATTGTGGCTTTGCTGTCGCATATTTTTCTGCATCGGAAAATCCTCGGCCGGGAATGGACCGGCATGGGCCTTTCAGCGATCGGTCTGAGCATCGCAACATTCCCTTCCTTGATGGAGAGCTCCGCCACACTGCCGGGATTGGCTGCGGTCGCGATCGGAATGATCGCGATGGCCAGCGGAAGCGTCTATTTTAAAAAGAAGGATTTGCAGCTCCCCGGAATCGTGATCAACACATGGCAGGTATTGCTCGGAGGGATTTTGCTGATGCCGTTCACCGTATGGTTTGAATTCGATCAAGGCGTGCGCTTGGATATGTATTTTTGGGGCTCGCTGATCTGGCTGGTCGCGGCCGTTTCAATCGGCGCCATGCTGCTGTGGTTTCGATTGCTGAAGCAGGACCCGGTCAAAGCGAACAATTGGCTGTTCGCGACCCCGATTATGGGTTATCTGTTGGCGGCAATTTTTCTTCATGAGACCATCACTCCGTTTGACGGCATAGGCACTGTTCTGGTTATCATAGGATTAATCAGTTCCGGGAATGTGACTCTTCGAAAATTGGCTCCGGCAAGCAAATCATCGGGAGGATAAAGGGGCACACAAGCCATTTCCATTTTCCATATAATGTGTTAAAAAGAATGGGGAATGGGGAATGCATATGAGGCGAACGGGGATTATGGGGGCTCTCGATGAGGAGATAGCCTTTCTGCTGCAACGCATGACCGTGCGTAAAGTCGTAAAAATCTCCGGCAAGAAATTTTATGTGGGCCGTTTGAATCAAGTTCCGATTGTTCTGGTCAAATCGGGAGTCGCGAAAGTCAATGCCGGGTTGGCCAGCCAAATCCTGATCGACCGCTTTTGCGTGAAGCGCATTATTTGGTCGTTTCCACCAAAACCCAGCAATATGATGTGGACTTCCGGCCTCTTTTTCCGCTTGGCGTTATTCCTTATATGAAGACATCCGTTTTTCCGGCAAACCCGAAGCTTGTTGATTTGGCTGTAAAATCAGGCAGGAGGCTGCGGAAAGGAAAGACGGTTCCGGGGAAAATCATATCGGGCGACCGCTTTTGTTTTTCCCTAAAAGCCATATTGGGCGGTGTGGCTGTTGATGCGGAAAGCGCTGCAGTCGGCCAAACGGCTTTTTTGAACAAGGTTCCCTATGTGGTCATTCGGACGATATCCGACCAGAATAATCTCGAACAATTCCGGAAATTTCTTAAACCGGCGGCGCTGCGCTCGCAATATATTGTGCTGGGTATGTTAAAATTGCTGTAAAACAATATTTATGGAGGTGTCAAGCATGGAAGCCATACAGCCGATTTTGGCGAAGAGGTTTGAAGAGATTGAGAAGAGAATCCTGTCCGTTTTGGACCAGTTGAATGACGATCATGTCAATTGGCGTCCCAATGAATCAAGCAACAGCATTGCAAACATCATTATGCACCTTAGAGGAAATATCGGTGAACGGGTTACGAAGGGTATCCATCACAAGGATTTTGCGAGAAACAGGGATCAGGAATTTGAAACGGTTTACGCGTCGCAATCGGAATTGAGGGATATCATCAGGCAGTCCTTTCAGGAACTCATCGAAACGGCAAGGAATATTTCCGAAGAGGGCTTGCAGAGAACGCAAACGGTAAGAAACGCCGAAATCACGAACCTCGACCTGCTGGTGCAAATGGCGGCCCACTCTTCAGAGCACATGGGTCAGATCCTGTATATCGCAAAAATCTGTCTGGATGATAAATACATAACAACCACCATACCGAAGAAAAGAGATAAACAAGCGATTGATATCTATAATGAAGGCAGGTGAGGCGATTGAACACGATTCAGATGATGTATAAGCATTTAGATTGGGCCAATCAGCGGATTCTGGAAGCCTTGCGGAATGGAGAAGTCCCGCAGCAGGCCATCCGCCTGTTTGCCCACATTTTACAAGCGGAACAGGTTTGGTTAACCCGGCTGCAAGGAAAAGACAGCTCAAGCTTGCCGATTTGGCCGGACATCGATCTTGCAGCCTGCGCTCAGCAGGCGAAATCGAACAATCAACACTTCCAGGAATACCTCTCCGGTTTTAACGACACGAATGTCCAGCAAATCATTTCTTATTCGAACAGTCAAGGAAAGCAATTCCGTACTTCAATCCATGATATTCTGACCCATGTCGCGCTTCATGGACAGTATCACCGCGGCCAGATCAATTTGCTGCTGCGAACGGCAGGAAACGAGCCGGTCAACGTTGATTTTATTACTTTGGTTAGATGAACGCCCGGATCAGGACGGATCGGAGGAAAAAACGGCATGAACATTGATAGAATCGACCATTTTGTGTTGATCGTAAACAATATCGGCGAGTTTTATTCGTCTGTTCTGAATTATTTGTAAGCTTTTCGGGAGCAGCCATTTTGATCCTTTCCGGTGTCATTGCCTGCTTAACTTGGCGAACCAGCGATTTTTTGGTAAAGTTAAAACGTGTGATGAACACGGTCGTCATTGCCAGCGCAGTGAGATCACGCGAAGGGAGCAGTACCGAGTGGAGAACGGCAACATGAACCAAATGCTTGATATAATGGCCAAAAACGGCTGGAGAATTACAGAGCAGCGCAGAATGATTGCAGAAATCTTCTCTCAGGACGACGGATATTTGTCCCCGAGGGATGTCTATGACCGGATGAGCTCCAAATATCCCAGCGTCAGTTTCGATACCGTTTATAGAAATCTTCGAATGTTGGATGAGATGGGCGTTCTCGAGCAGTTTTATTTTATGGACGGCGGCTTGAAATTCAAAGCCAAATGTTCCTCTCACCACCATCATCACTTAATCTGCATGAACTGCGAGAAAACATTGACATTTGACGACTGCCCGATGGAACAAATCGTGAAATTGCCCGGCAACTTCAAGATCGTCAGTCATCATTTTGAAGTTTACGGGGTTTGCGAGGAATGTCAAATCTGATCCGGCCAATCGGGCGCACAGAATCGGGGTAGAGAAACCCCGTTTTTTTATGTTTCAAACTGTATGGCATCGCGAGCCCTAATTGTTTAATCGCAGACTATGGAATATAATAGGAGGAAAATGTTGAAAAAAATCGAATTATGTTGAATATATATACGGATTCTGTATTTGTGATGAAGGAGAGCAGAAGATGAGTCCAGATCAAAAATGGAGCAAGGTCTTGTTGCAGCTGCTGTTGAACCAAAGACGGCCGGGATTCATGTTTCTCTTGTTTCTCATCCTTTTGTTCTTTTGGATTATTGAGCCCTCCTATCATGTTGATGTAAACGCACAGATACCGTATTTATCGCTGCATTCGATTTTAGAAACCTTTTCAATTGCCGTGTCGATTATGATATTCGGCATTATTTGGCATTCCTATAACAGGGAACGGGCGGGGAATAGTATCCTGCTTGCATGTGCCTTTTTGATGGTTGGGCTGATCGATCTTGCCCACATGATCTTCTATCCGGGGATGCCCGGGTTGGGGATATCTAGCAATGAAGAGACCGGAATTTATTATTGGTTGATCGCGCGGTTTCTGGGGAGCATTGCGCTGCTGTTGGCCGCAATACTGCCTTGGAGGCCTTTCCGTTCGCGATATACGCGGTATGTTTTTCTGTTCGGAAGCTTGATCCTGGTCGCATGCGTCTATTGGTCCGGGTTGTTTTATGAGAATTTTTTTCCCAAGACCTTCGTTCCGGGAGCAGGGCTGACTCCATTTAAAATGGGTACGGAGTACTTGATTTCGGCGATTCATGCGGTTACCGCCCTCATTCTGGCATCCCGTTTTGGCAATGACCGGCCTTTTGACATAAGCCATCTGCTGACCAGCGTCATTGTCATGGGAATGAGCGAAATATGGTTCACCATTTATAATTCAGCGACTGATATTTATAATTTGATGGGACATGTCTATAAGATTATTGCCTACTATTTTTTATATCGCGCGGTATTCGTGGATAGCGTGCAGGAACCTTTTCGACGGCTGTATCAATCGGAATATCTTCTGCGCAAGAACGAGGAGTGGTTGTCCACAACGCTCAGAAGCATCGGTGACGCAGTGATCGCGACCGATTCACAGGAGCGGGTGGTATTCTTGAACCCGGTAGCCGAGCACTTAACCGGTTGGACCATGAAGGATGCGGAAGGGCAAAAGCTCAACGACATTTTCCGGATTGTGAATGAAACGACCCGCGAAAAGGTGGAGTCCCCGGTTGAAAAGGTGCTGCGGGAAGGAAAGATCGTCGGCTTGGCCAACCATACGGTGTTGATTTCCAAGGATGGGACGGAATTCCCGATCGATGACAGCGCGGCGCCCATTTGCGACATCCAAGGAAATATTATGGGGGTTGTCCTGGTTTTTCGGGACATTTCAGAGCGCAAACGGATGGAAAAGCGGCTCAGAGTCAAAAAAGAGCAGTTGGAGTCCTTTGTGAAGCATACGGCTGATGTCATTGCCATTTTTGACTTGGAAGGCCGCGCGCTTGAATTGAATAATGCCTATGAGACTATATTCGGTTGGACGGTGCAAGAAGTATTGGGGGGGATGCTGCCAAGCATCCCGGAGCATTTGATCGGAGAGGCGAAGAGCATCTTCAAGGAAGTGCGACATGGGAAAAATATCATCGGATTTGAGACGATCAGACAGCATAAAGACGGACAATTCATTAATGTAAGTGTAACATATTCCCCCGTTTGGGATGCTCAGGGAAATATCGTCGCCGTCTCCGGAATCCTGCGGGATATTACGGAAAGCAAGCAAAAAGAGCAGGAACAAAAGCGGTTGGTTGCCATTCTTGAAGCAACGACCGACTTCGTTTCCATCAGCGATCGGCATGGCCGCGTATTATATTATAATCAGGCGGCCCGCAAAATTTTGGGAATTGACGATCATGAAGACATATCGAAGATTCACATACCCGATACCCATCCCGAATGGGCGGGGAAACTCGTTATTACGGAGGGGTTGCCGACGGCTTTAAAAGAGGGGAAGTGGAGCGGGGAGACCGCTTTTCTCAGTCGGAACGGCACAGAAACCCCGGCGCATCAAATTATTCTTTCACATAAATCGTCCGACGGCAAGGCGGAGTATTATTCTACGATTGCCCGCGATCTGACGGATATCAAAAAATCCGAGGAGCGGGAGCGCTTAGCCGCGCAGGTGCTGGAAAACATATCGGAAGGCGTGCTGATTACGGACCGTAAGGGCATCGTCGTTTCCGTAAATCCGGCATATACGCAAATTACGGGGCATACTGAAGAGGATCTCATCGGCAAGCACGTGCGAATATTGAGCTCGGGAATAGATGATGGCGATTTCTATAAATTTCTGCGAAAAAAATTAATCGAAACGGAGCAATGGGAAGGGGAAGTTTGGGATCATCGGAAGAACGGGGAAAGTTATTTTAAACAGATTGCGGTCAGCCCGGTCAAGGATAAGCGGGGAAAAAGGACACATTACGTTGCAGTCACCAAGGACATTACCCCGCGCAAACGGATGGAAGAAAAAATCCAATATCAGGCTTATCATGATATCTTGACTGATTTGCCGAATCGGATCTTGTTCCTGATCCGGCTTACGCAAGCGATTAAGCATGCAAAGAAATATCAGCTGATGGCGGCCGTGATGTTTCTTGATTTGGACCGCTTCAAACTGATTAACGACACATTGGGTCACAGTACGGGCGACCTTCTGCTGCAATCTGTGGCAGCACGTTTGCTGGACAGTGTAGGAAGCGACGATACGGTTTCCCGATTGGGCGGGGATGAATTTTTAATCCTGCTGCCCCGGCTTGCGAACGCATCTGAGGCCGTAAACGCGGCGGAAAGCATCCTCGAAGCCTTGTCCCACCCTTTTGTATTGAATCGGCAGGAATACTTCATCTCAGCAAGCATCGGGATCAGCTTCTATCCGATTGATGGGGACGATGAGGAAACCTTGATCAAAAATGCCGATACGGCGATGTACCTGGCCAAAAAGGAGGGCAATTGCTATCACATGTTTACCTCGGCCTTGAATGCCAAAACCTCGAAACGGCTGCGGCTGGAAACCGATTTGCGGAAAGCGCTTGAGCGCGAAGAATTTATTCTGCATTATCAGCCGAAGGTGGATCTTCGCACGGGCAAAATTACCGGTATGGAGGCCTTGGTGCGTTGGCAGCATCCCGAATTCGGGATGATCCCTCCGAATGAATTCATTCCCTTGTCGGAGGAAACGGGGTTGATTATTCCCCTCGGCGAGTGGGTGCTGCGTACGGCTTGCCGGCAAAATAAAGCATGGCAGGAGGAAGGCTTTCCGCCGGTTCGAATAGCGGTCAACCTCTCCTTCCGCCAGTTTCAGCAAAAAAATTTGACGGAGACGCTTGCCCAAATCTTAAAGGAGATCGGGCTCGCTCCATACTATCTGGAATTGGAACTGACCGAAAGCATTATCATGAACAATCCGGATACGACAATTCGGATTTTGCAAGAAGTGAAGGACATGGGAATTTGGATATCGCTGGACGATTTCGGTACCGGATATTCTTCGTTAAACTATCTGAAACGTTTGCCGCTGGATACTTTAAAGATTGACCGTACATTTGTGCAGCAGCTTGGAACCCATCGTGATAAGGCCATTGTAAGAGCCTTGATCGATCTGGCGCATCATTTGGATATCAAAGTGATTACGGAAGGGGTGGAAACGGAAGATCAGTTGAAACTCTTGCGTTCCTTCCAGTGCGATGAAATGCAGGGTTACATTTTTAGCCCTCCCGTATCTGCAGAAACGTTTAGGCAGATGCTGCAAAAACATTTTGAACAATAGCCGGGGGCCGATTATTTGCTGTTTTTGATGCGATCCCAAGCCGACATGCCGCCCATGACATTATATATTTTTTTGAAGCCCTCTTTTTTAAGCAGGCTGCAGGCGGAAGAGCTTCGGCCTCCGCTTTGGCAGATCACATAGATTTCCTTCTGCTTATCCAGCTTCGATAAATGGTTCGGCAAATTGGCCAGCGGGATATTGTTGAAGTTGCGGATGTGATTCGCTTTAAATTCGTCTTTTGTGCGGACATCAATAAAAATTTTGTCCCGCGGGCTTTGCATCACTTGCTTCAATTGCTCCGCAGAAATTTGGTTGACTTTGACATTCGTACGATCGGATCGGCGAAAAAACGAAAAAATGCCCATCTTCATCCTCCTCGTATAATCAGTTTAGAAGTTCTTTTTAAGCGAATTTCCAACTGATCCGGACAGTTGAAAAGAGCTTAATCGAATTTCCAATTTAATAAGAGATGGTGGGTATTTACTTGGGGTGGAGGGCGTAGCCCCACCATGTACAATTCATGGCCGGGGACGGTCGGAAGCTGTCCTGCTTCTCTGTCACCAACGACCGCGGCGGGCCCGGTCTTCCTACCGGCTGGATAAATCCATGAGCGACCCTGTGAATATTTCTTTATCCGTTACGCTCAGCGTCATGAAACACATGGAGACCGAGGTCAAAAAACTGCTGGTCTTTATGCTACTAAAGACCAACAAGCAGTACACACCACCGAAGAGGAGGAATTGAATCCATTCCCTGATTTTTACTCCGTTTCCACTTAGCCCGCCCTCGAAAGTTGTCTGAAAATTTCGTCCACGGGCAGGGCTTAGTTTGGTATTGCCATTTTTCCGCTCCAGGATGTTTTTTCTCGAGATTTTTTCCAATTTCCATTGATCATCCCCTTGACATTCCACCGCTAGGCTTTTGTTTGCCTGCAATTGACATGATTATATACCCTGGCTGGTATATAATCAATCCTTTCGGCAATTCACATTTTGCCAATTCGCAGCCCTATGGGCCTTCACTCCCATGTTTATGGGGTACTTCGAAAGAAGTTTTGATTACCGGGACGAATGTATCAAGGATGATCTGACGAAATATGTCGTTAAAATTAAAAATTTGTTGTAATATAAGATTTTTTATATTGACATATAGGAATTTTTTACTAATAATAAATTTGGTGTGAAAAACATAATTTTCTAATCAATTTGAAAAAGGCAAACCAGTCGAAAGACAGGGACGCAAAGCTTCGGGCCTAAAGATGACCATCCATGGCGGCCGGGCTGCCAAAAGGAGAAGTATACAATTCCCTTTTGGGAATTTTTTATTGTCCGAAGAGGGGGGCAATTCGACCTAAAAAATACACACACCGGTATTATGCAAATCGACAAAAGCTATCGGATAACAATATGAAACGGAGTGAACGGCTATGAAAATCAAAATGAAGCTTTTATTGGGTTATTTGGGTGTCATTCTTATTTTTACAATTGGTTTAATGGTTATGTTCATGCAGCTGAAAGGCATTGAGGGAAATATCGGGGAAATGGATAGAAGGTCGGAACGATCCTCTGATGTTAGTGAAGTATTCAGCATTCACAGGCAAAAAATCATCGAATTGATGGAATATATCATTCATCCGGATCCCGGGTTTATTAAAAAATTTCAAGAGCAAATCGCAGAACAGGAAAAGCTGTTGACCAAGATTGAACCGAAAATGAAAACAGACGAGCAAAAGAAATCCTACGCGACCATAGTGAATGCCAATCAAGTGCTGAACGACGCATTCCTGAAGCAAATCGTGCCTGCGGTGCAGAACGGCAATCTCAATGGGGCCAAGCAGATCAATGATACCGTCATTCGAGACCAAAGAAGCGTCATCCTTGATGCTGTCGGTAAATTGGTGAATTCGGTAAATGATGAATTTAACACCGCGAAGCAAGAGGCGAATTCCAGAGCTGCTCTATCGATCACGATATTATTTGCGATCATCATTGTTTCCATCGGGGCCAGCTTGGGAATCGCCATGTTCATGGGAGCCCAAATCACCGGTCCGATCAGAAGAGTCCAGGAGACCAGCGAACGGATCGCCAAAGGAGACTTGAGCGGAGAAAAGGTCAAGGTCACATCCAAAGACGAAGTGGGCGCGCTGACACAGGCAATGAATACGATGGCCGAGAACATGAAGGGGCTGATCGGCTCCGTGGCCATGAATGCCAACCAGGTCGCCGCCGCGTCCCAGCAGATTTCCGCCAGTACTGAGGAGATCGCCGGGGGCAGCACGAATCAGGCGGCGGCAGCGCAGACGATGACGGAATTGTTCAAGGAGCTGTCGATTGCAATCAATACGGTCGCCGTCAGCGCGGAGGAAGCCGCCAATCTTTCGAATCAGGCGGTCAATATTGCGCAGGAAGGCGGACAAGTGGTCCATCAGTCGATTAACGGGATGAAAGCCGTCAATGAGCAAATCTCGAAGCTCGAGGAAGACTCCAACAAAATCGGAGACATTATTGAGGTCATCGACGACATTGCCGAGCAGACGAATCTGCTTGCCCTGAATGCGGCGATCGAAGCGGCCAGGGCGGGAGAACAAGGCAGGGGTTTCGCGGTCGTCGCCGATGAAGTCCGGAAATTGGCGGAACGGGCCGGGGAAGCGACCAAGCAGATCACCCAAATCATTAAAGGCATGCAGAACAATACCGCACATAGCGTGAAGGCGGTCGTTGACGGCTTGGCTCAGTCGGAGAAGACCGGGAATGCGTTTGAGAAGATCATCGCCATGGTCAACAGCACCTCCTTCAAGGTCAATGAAATTGCTGCGGCCAGTGAAGAGCAGGCGGCCCAGTCCGCGGAAGTGATGAACACCATCGAGACGATCGCCGCGGCCAGCGAGGAATCCGCCGCCGCAGCGGAGGAAACGGCCTCGACTTCACAAGCTCTTGCCCAGCTGGCGGACGAGCTGAATCAGTCGGTTTCCGTGTTCAAAATCAAGTAAGGGTGGTCATTGAAGATGGAACAATATATCGAATTTGGCATAGCCAAAGAGAAATACGCGATCAGAATCGAAGATATCCAGGAGATTATCAAAAAGCAGGAGATTACCGAGGTCCCCAACACCCGGCCTTATGTCAAAGGGGTCATCAATCTTCGCGGAAAAATCGTGCCTATTCTGAGCTTGCGGCATTTATTCGGGCTGCCGGAAGAAGAATATTCGAGATCCACACGGGTGATTGTCGTCAATCATGTGGAAGAGACGGTAGGGATTATTGTAGATTACGTAAACAAGGTGGCTACCTATCCGGATATTCAGCCTCCTCCGGATCGGGTGGGGAGCATCCATGGAGCCAATTTCACCGGTGTCGGATTATCGGAAACGGGCCTGGTCGGCATATTGAAGCTAGATCAGGTGTTGGTCCAGGAGAAGGAGGCCTGATTATATGGCCGAGTTGACGGAGTATTTGGAAGTTTTTATTGAAGAGATGGAAGAACAGCTGCAGGAGATGGAAAAAGAAATTCTGGGCTTGGAGGCTGGCGGGAATTCGGCGACGGGAGTTCAGGCTTTATTCCGTGCGGCGCATACGCTGAAGGGCTCCTCTGCAGCCATGGGGATCGAACCGGTTCATCAACTGACGCATGAGATGGAATTTGTGCTGGACAAGGTGCGCAGCAAGCAGTTGGATGTTACTCCTGCACTGATCAATCTGCTGTTTTCATGCTTGGACCATTTGCAGCAGCTAAAGCAAGAATACCTTTCCGGAGAGGGGATATCGACCGATATTTCCTCTTTGGTCCGCGAAATGAAGACGTTGGAAAGCGCCGGGCCAAAGTCGGAAGAGGTCATTAGCGAACCGGTGTCGGATGCGGACATTTCTGCCCGTGCAGCGGAAGCGGAGCGGCAGGGTCTTCACGTGTATCTGGTTCATATCCAGCTGGCTCCGGAGTGTATGATGAAAGCCGCAAGAGCTGTGGTCATTGAACAGAATATGGCGGAGAAAGGAAAGGTGCTGCAGGTCTTTCCCTCCTTGCAGGGCAATGATCCGGAAGATGCCCAATTCGAAAGGCTGCAAATCGTATGGGCCACTTCGCTGGAAATCCCGGAAGTTCAGGAGTATATTCTTGCTTCGGCGGACGTGGAGACGGTGCATGTCGAGGACTATTCAAGCGAAGCGACATCCAAAGAGAAAGAGAATCTTCAGCCGATAGTGAATTCGCAAAAAACGCAATCCTCCATCCGCGTGAATGTGGATCGTCTGGAGCATTTGATGAATTTGGTCGGCGAATTGGTGATTCATCAAACACGCATCCATCAGGTGGAGCATTTGCTCAGCCAGCGTTATGGCGATGAGGCGGTGGAGGAATTGGAAGGGATAACGGATCAAGTTTCGCGAGTGATCGGGGATCTGCAGGAAAGCGTGATGAAGATCCGGATGCTGCCCATCGAACAATTGTTCAATCGGTTTCCGCGGATGGTCAGGGATTTGAGCCAGACGCTGCATAAAGAAGTGGAATTGGTGATCGAAGGCAAAGAAACGGAATTAGACCGCACCTTGATTGAGGAGATCAGCGATCCGTTGATTCATCTTATTCGAAACGCGGTCGATCACGGGATTGAAGCGCCGGAAACGAGAAGCAAGTTGGGCAAACATCCGAGGGGGCTGCTGAAGATTCAAGCCGCCCACGAGGAGAATCAGGTGGTCATTACAATTGAGGATGACGGAAAGGGTTTGGATCCGCATAAGCTCAAAAGCTCGGCGCTCGCCAAGGGAATCATTGGGGATGAAGAGGCTGCCGGCTTGACTGATCAGCAGGCGATTCAATTGATTTTTCGTCCCGGATTTTCCACGGCGTCCGCAGTAACTGAAGTATCCGGGCGCGGGGTCGGGATGGATATTGTCAAGAATCATATCGAGAAATTAAACGGAATGATCGATATTGAGACGGAGCTCGGGAAAGGAACGCGGTTCAAGATCAAGCTGCCGTTAACGCTGGCGATTATTACAGGCTTGCTAGTCAAATTAAATGAACAAACCTTCATTCTGCCGATGAGCAATGTCGCGGAAATTGTGCGCATTCCGCAGGAGCAGATCGAGACGATCAAGGGACAAACGGTGGTCGTGATCCGGAATCAGGTGATTCCGTTGGTATGGCTTCACGATTCCTTCAACATTCCCCGGCCGGAAAAGCAGCGCAAAATGCTTCCGGTGGTCATTGTGGGGATTGCGGAAAAACGGCTGGCCTTGATGGTGGACGAGCTGATCGGGAATCAGGAGATCGTGATCAAGTCGCTGGGGTCCTACTTGGGCAAGGTGAACGGAATTCTCGGAGGAACCATCCTGGGAGACGGGCGCGTCGCGATGATTCTGGAAGTATCGGGAATTCTCAAGATGGTATGACTATGGACTTATATGCTTTAGATATATAAAGGAGTGGAAGAAATGAAAAGCATTAAAACCAAAATTATGGTTTTGGTTTCTCTTATTTTGATTTCGGTTTTATTGATTCAAGGAATGATGAGCTTGTACATGACGAAGAGCGAAATCGAGAAACAGGTGAAAGGCACGATGTCGCTGCAAGCCAATCAAATCTCGCAATTGCTCAACGGGATGGAATATAATACGAAGCTTTTGAAGGAACAAATGATGTCGGGTTACGACAATAGCATTAAAAATCAAATGGATGTTGTGATAAGCATTTTAAACTACTACTATAACAAATCGAAAAACCAAGGATTATCGGAAGCGCAAGCCCAACAAGAAGCTATTGCCCTGCTGCGCGAATTAAAATACGGGAAAAACGGATACTTTTGGATGGACAATACGAACTATAAGCTTCTGCTGCTTCCTCCCACACCTGAAAAAGAAGGGATGGACAGGGAAAATCTTACCGATCAAACCGGCAATAAATTTATCAAGCAAATGGTAGACGGCGCGATGAAAAGCGACGACAGCTTTGTGAATTATTATTTTCCAAAACCGGATGATCCGTCGAAAGCCTACCCCAAAAGAGGTCATACCCGTCTGTTTAAACCATGGCAGTGGGTTCCGGGTACAGGAAATTACATCGATAACATTGACAATGAGATGAAGAAATACGAGGAGGCGATGAATGCCGACTTTCAAAAAAAGATCATGGAGCTTAGTGTGAACGGATCCGTTTCGGTTGTGAGCGCAGAAGGGACAATTCTTCACAATACGAATAAAGAGCTGGTCGGACAAAAAATCAAGGTCAAGGATACTCGAACGGGCGAAGACGTCATTCAAAAAATCATCTCCACGAAAGATGATTTTATACAATACAGCACACAAGATCCGGAATCCGGCCAAATTCAGGATTTCATCGCCTACGTTAAATTCGAACCGGAATACAATAGATATATTGCCGTTGCAAAGGATAAAGATTTTATCTTTGCGGGAACGGATGCAATAACCAAGCAATTCATTATGCTTCTTATCGCGGCGACTTTGCTCACTTTATTGGTCGTTTATTGGTTTGCCCACAGATTTACAAAACCTATTGCAACCGCAACGGATATATTGCAGCGTGTCGCTTCAGGGGACCTTCGGGTAGATGAGCTAAAGGTAAAAAATAAGGATGAGATCGGCACACTTGTAAATCATCTTAATCAGATGGTTCAAAATTTGCGGGCGCTCATAGGGACGATAATGGCATCTGCGCAAAATGTTGCTGCGGCGTCCCAGCAAATATCCGCCAGCACGGAGGAAATTGCCGGCAGCAGCACGAACCAGGCGGCAGCAACTCAAACGATGACGGAATTGTTCAAGGAGCTTTCGATTGCGATCAATACGGTCGCCGTCAGCGCGGAGGAAGCCGCCAATCTGTCGAATCAGGCGGTCAATATCGCACAGGAAGGCGGACAAGTGGTTCATCAGTCCATTAACGGAATGAAAGCGGTCAATGAGCAAATTTCAAAGCTTGAGGAAGACTCCAACAAAATCGGGGACATCATCGAAGTTATCGGCGACATTGCCGAGCAGACGAATCTGCTCGCTCTGAATGCGGCGATTGAAGCGGCCAGGGCCGGCGAACAAGGCAGGGGCTTCGCCGTTGTGGCCGATGAAGTCCGGAAATTGGCGGAACGGGCAGGGGAAGCCACCAAGCAGATCACCCAAATCATCAAAGGCATGCAGAGCAATACTTCACAAAGCGTGAAGGCGGTCGTAGACGGCGTAGCCAAATCGGAGAAAACCGGGGAGGCCTTTGAGAGGATCATTGCCATGGTCAATGATACCTCCTTCAAGGTCAATGAAATCGCTGCAGCCGGTGAAGAGCAGGCGGCTCAGTCCACGGAAGTGATGAACACCATCGGGACGATCGCCGCGGCCAGCGAAGAATCCGCCGCTGCAGCAGAGGAAACGGCCTCGACTTCACAATCTCTTGCCCATCTGGCGGACGAGCTGAATCAGTCGGTTTCCGTGTTCAAAATCAAGTAACATCACCGCACCCGAAAAGGGTGCTTTTCATTTCATCCGCCATTTTTGAAAATGATATAAGGGGGTTTGCCGGAAATCGGGGGATTGTGTATTCTATGTATAAAAGCATTCCAATCATGGAGGTACTTCCTTGTACAAAGTGGCATACAGTGCCGTCAAGGTGCTGCTGACCTTGACGCTGAAAATTGAAATGGTTCATCAGGAGAAACTGCCCGCTTCAGGAGGCTATGTGCTCGCGGCTACACATAAGGGCTGGCTGGACGTATTATGCATGGGGCGATTGATCGAGCCGCGTCCGATTCATTACATGGCCAAGAAGGAATTGTTCGAAAAGCCGCTGATCAGGGCCCTTTTAACCCGCATCAACGCGTTTCCGGTCAATCGTGAGAATCCCGGACCCAGCGCAATTAAACTTCCGGTTCAATTGCTTCGGAAGGATCAAATCGTGGGAATTTTCCCGGCCGGGACCCGTGGCGGGGAAAGCCAGCAGCTCAAAATGGGGGCGGTCACAATTGCTTTCAAAGCGGGTGTCCCGATTGTCCCCGTCAGGTATGAAGGACCGCCCAAAATTCGCCTGAGCTTTTTCTTTCGCAAAGCAAAGGTTCGAATGGTTGTAGGCGATCCGATTGTTGCCTCCGATTCTGAAGATAAAGAGGCAAAGGAGCAGAGGGACGAAATGATGGAGCGGTTGAATCAGTTTTTGGGATCCTGAGGCTTATTCATGATAAAAATGAAAAAAGAACTGCCCGATACCGGTCAGTTCTTTGATTAGCAAAAGCAGGGATTACAGTTTCACGACATTTTCAGCTTGAGGACCGCGATTTCCTTGAACAACATTGAATTGAACACGTTGACCTTCGTCAAGGGTTTTGAAGCCTTCGCCTTGAATGGCGCTGAAGTGAACGAATACGTCTTTGCCGCCTTCAACTTCAATGAAACCGAACCCTTTTTCCGCATTAAACCATTTTACAGTACCTGTTTCCATGTGTTGCATACCTCCAAAATAAATTTGCATTCGTGTAAAGAAAAAATTCACATTTAAGAAGAGTATCCTAAAGTGAAGTGATAACTCTTTATAAGATGTGAATTAACGACTTCATTTATACGAATGTCTTATTATAACATATATTTCTTGAAATGGCAAAGCATTTCGGGCGAGAACGGCCAAGCTGATTCAGCTTGCGGTTCGCTTGTCGGGGACGGACAATACATAGACTTTCGCGTTCTTTTTAACTCCGAATCTAAGCGCTTGTTTGACGTCGTTCATAAAGACGTCCACGCGCGCGCCCTTTATCGCGGATCCGGTGTCCTCCGCCCTGCGGATACCGATCCCCTCGATGTATACCGTGGAGCCTAACGGAATGATCGACGGATCGACCGCAATGGTCCGTCCCTCCCGGGCCCTCGTACCGCTGAAGGTAATTCCGTACTCGGGATGCGATGGCGTTTTGCCGGTGGATTCGACCCCGGCGGTATATGCGGTCAAGGTTGCATGGATCACCTTGAGAAAATTCCTCTGCTGCTCTTGACTTGCCGTTTGTACCGGAGTCTCGCGCTTGCCGGACGGAAGCCTCAGGATTTGTCCCACTTGCAGAAGTCTTGGATCGTCGATGCCGTTCGCTGACATCAATTGATCCACCGTAGTTCCGTAATTCATCGCAATCCGGTATAACGTATCTCCGGCTGCAACCGTATATCGCTGCTCAGGATGGGATGATTGCGCTTCGGTTAATTGCAGTTTAGCCTGTTCCACAAAGGAAACGTTACTTTTGCTTGGACCGGAAGAATTGATAGGTTTGCAATAATAGATATGGTCATCCACGATAAAACGGGCATAGGCGGGAAACGATAGGCAACTTGCGGCGACCAAAGTAAGGCAGACCGTCAGAACAAGTTTGTTCCTCATGACTCTCTTTCCTCCCAATTTCGAAAAAATGTTTGCTAGAAACAGATTTTCCATAATTGAGAGAAAATATACGTTCTGATAGTCAGGAGTCTGTCCGACGAAAGCAAGATCGTGGATATTTATTCAATTTAATCGTTATTTTCGGAAAGGGGATGGCACTGCACCGCTGTTTAAATCAGGAATAGGATTCGATTTTTGCAGTTAATTCTCGGTTTTAAAGGCGTACAAGTTTTCGCAGAAAACTGCATCGGGAGCGTAAGCTTAAACTTTTCGTGCTCATTGCCTTATTCCTTCATACACCATTTGAATAAAAAATCACGAAAATCAATCGGTCGGACAGACTCCTGAATTCTTGTTGCTTTTACAAAAGCGGGGACAGCAGTCTCGACAGCGACTCTTTCATTCTGACGGAAAGCGGCCGGCTGCTGAATTCGGGGAGGGTCAGTTCTTTGCATTCATACAAATCCTCAACGAACTGACGGTAAAGCTGTTCGGCGACGCCGGAGTCGTAAATGAAGGCGTCGGTTTCGAAATTGAGCCTGAAGCTTCTCAAATCGACGTTGGCCGTGCCGACCAGGCCAATCCTGCGGTCGACAACCATCGTTTTGGCATGCAGGAAGCCTTTTTCATACAAAAAGCATTTTACTCCCGCCCGCAAAAGCTCTCCAAGATACGCCTGCGAAGCCCATTTGACCAGCTTGTGGTCGGTTAAGGACGGCAGCATGATATGGACGCTCACACCGGACAAAGCTGCGATTTTCAGCGCGTCGAGAAAGCTTTCGTCAGGGATGAAGTAAGGCGATTGAATGGAGATGGTCTCCTTTGCGGCATAGATCATTTTGAGAAAACCGTTCTTCAGATGCTCCAGATCGGAATCGGGACCGCTTGAGACAATCTGGACTCCCGCATAACCGTCCGGGGTAATTTCCGGAAAATATCTGGCTTCATGGGGGAGCGGTTTGGCCGCGGCCAGACTCCAATCCGTCAAAAATTGTCTTTGCAGCCCGTGAACGGCTGTTCCCTCCATTTTGAGATGCGTATCCCGCCAGAATCCGAATTTTCGATTCAGACCGAGATACTCGTTGCCGATATTGAAGCCCCCGATATACCCGATTTTTCCGTCGATAATCGCGAATTTACGGTGGTTTCGATAATTGATATGAACATTGAAAAAAGGAATTCGGGATGAGAAAAATGACGCCACCTCTCCGCCGGCGCTGATCAGCTCGCGAAAAAAACGGCGTGACAGCCAGGATGATCCGACCTCATCATACAGCACTTTGACGTCTATGCCTTCCTTGGCTTTTTTCGTTAAAGCCTGCACAACCTTAGCGCCCAACTCGTCCGGTTTAAAAATATAATAGAGAAGATGAATATGATCCTTCGCCGCTAGAATGCTCTCAAAGAGAGCATCGAATTTGTCCTTTCCGTCCACAAATAAGCTGATCTTGTTATCCTGAGTAAAAACGGAATGGGCCGCTCGCAAGTTCATATGGATAATGTCCCGGTAAGGCTCCATGTGCCGGTCATGAAAGGCCAGCGCGCCGGATTCCAAAATACGGATTTGTTCATGGGTGATATCATGGATATCCAAAAGTGCCGTCTCCTTAGCTTTCTGCAGTCTTCGAAGCTTGAGCTTTTGCCCCAAAAACAAATAAAGCATGAACCCGATACCGGGGAGAAACAGCAGCACCATCAACCATGCCCAGGTGGCAGCGATATTCCGCCGTTCAAAGAAGATGATCGTTGCGGCCAGCACCAGATTGAATAAGGACAGTATGGAATAGACATTGATAATATTGATGAGATCCCCCGACAAATCAATCACCCCGACAAATCTACTTAGCTTAATTTTGCAGAACATATTGTATTTTTGCAACAATTCCAGTATAATTCAGCTATGAATTATTTAAGGTCTATATAAGGACATAAAGGACATAAAGGAGTCCGTGCAGGATGGTTAAAGTTGCCGTTATTGGTCCGCAGGAAATTGTGCAGCGGGTTATGGATGAAGGCGGCCAGCTGGCCGAATTGGAATTTCACCCTGTCCCGTATGTAAGAGAAGCAGATTCTCTGGAAAATTCCCTGCTGATTGATCACCAGGTGGATGTGATCCTGTATACCGGTCCGGTTCCATATACGATCGCCAAGAAAAATGCCCGCAGCCTGAAGTCCGCATTAATGTATATCAACTATGGAGGCACGGGTTTATACCGCGTATTGTTTCAAATGGTCAAAGACGGTTTTATTCAACAAGGAACCGCGAATAGAATCAGCATCGATTTTTTGAACAGCGAAGAAGTGATCGGAACCTTTGAAGAATTGGAGATCGACTATCGTCAGCTGGAAATTCTCGAATTGAAAGAGTTTGTTTCGTCGGATGAAATTGTCGAGCGCCATTTACAGTTATGGAAGAACGGCAAGATTGACAGCGTCATCACTTGCATTGTTTCGGTGTATAAGAAATTGAAGGAACTTGAGGTTCCCGTATATTGCATCATGCCTACCCGCACTTCGATCATGGCTTCATTAAGATTGGCACTTGTCAATGGGAAATACAAAACCTCCGAAAACAATCAGATCGCAGCCTGTCAATTTTCGTTGGAAGCAACGGGAAATCGCGAACAGCTGTTGAGATTCATGTCAGACGCTCTGCAAACCTCGATGCAGCAGGTGGCGGAAAATATATATCTGGTTTTTACGACAAAGGGCTTGGTATTATCCCTTACGGAGGGTTTGAAAAAGCTTCCCGGATTCATGAAGAAAGAACATAAGATTCATATGGGGATCGGCATTGGAATTACCGCCAAGGAAGCGGTTCTCCGCTCTTATATGGCTTACCAAAAAAGCGAGGATGAAGGAGACAACGTTCTTTATGTGATCGGCGACGAAAATTCGGTGATTCGAATCGCCGGTTTGGAGGAGCATGCCGAGCGGATGGAGTATCAGAGCCGTACCTATGACGAGATCATACGCAATATAGCAAGCGAGACCAAGTTGAGCATATCCACCCTGTCGAAGATCAAATATGTATCCGAGGCTTTGGGAAAATACGATGTAACCGCTCTCGAACTGGGAAAACAATTGAATATTACATTAAGAAGCGCCAGAAGAATCCTCAAAGCGCTTGCGGACGAAGGATATGCCCAAGTGATCGGCGGGGAACAGCCCATTCTGAGAGGAAGACCGAGGCAAATTTACAAACTGTTGATTTAATGACTGGAGCAGGTTGAATAAGTTGGTTTTTTGGCTACAATTACGGACTATATAAGGACATTATTAGAATAATTGGAAACAAAAGCGGCAGGTGAAAATATGGAGACGAATAATCAAAGATGGATGCTGGATGCTGAATTGGCTGACAAACAAACGGAATGGTACCGCCATTTTCACAACAATCCCGAACTGAGCATGCAGGAATATCGGACGACTCGGAAGATCAAGGAACTATTGTCTGAAATGGGTATATCCCTGCAAGCGCTTTCGGGCGAGCTCGGCGCGATCGGGGTTATTGAAGGCGGCGGTCCGGGACCTGTAGTCGTGCTTCGCGCGGATATTGATGCACTGCCGATTGAAGAAGAAAGCGAGCTTCCTTTTCGCTCGAATGTGAAGGGCATTTCCCATATGTGCGGGCATGATTTTCATACCTCCGCGCTATTGGGCGCGGGCGCCTATTTGTTGGAAAACAGGGATCAGTGGGGCGGCACGGTGAAATTATTGTTTCAGCCCGGTGAAGAGACGACAGAAGGGGCTAAATATATGTTGAGCAAAGGGGCGCTGACGGGCGAGGAAAAAGCGGTTTTTGGCCTGCATAATGACCCGTTGCTGGAGGCGGGAACAGTCGGCGTCAAGAAGGGGCCGTTCTTTGCAGCCGCAGATACGCTGCATATCATAGTCCGGGGTTTGAAGGGCCATGCAGCCATGCCTCATCTCACGATCGACGCGACTGTCGCGGCATCGGCGATCGTCATGGGTTTGCAAACCGCAGTCAGCCGGAACGTCGATCCGCTTCACCCGGCGGTTGTCACAATCGGATCGCTTCATTCCGGTCAAGGGCATAATGTCGTTTCCCATTTGGCCGAAATGTGGGGAACCATGCGTACGTTCTCCAAAGAAACGAGACAGAAATTGATACGGATTGTCCCGAGAATCGTCGAACAAATCGGCGAAGCTTACGGGGCTTCGATTGAAATGGAGATTCTGCCGCAAACGCCCGCTGTTTTCAACGACGATCGCATCACCAGCGAATTTATATCTTATTTATCGGCAAATCTTCCCCAGGTTCGGGTGAAGGAAGTCGGGGAGGTCATGGCCGCGGAGGATTTCGCCGTTTATCAGGAGAAGGTTCCCGGGTGCTACTTTCTGGTTGGTACCCGGGACCCCGAGAAAAATGTGATCGAGCCCTGGCATCATCCCAAATTCAAGGTGAATGAATCGATGATTTCGCTCGCTTCCGCACTGTTGATTCAAGCCGCCTTGAGTCAATTGCCAAAGCTGTAAATTTATTATAAATATCGCCACATAATATCACGTGAGAGTATATAAGTTTAGTTATTTAAGGTCTATTAAGGGACATGGAGAGGTGCGTAAAACATGCGTTACCGCAGTATGTTTGATATTATCGGCCCGGCAATGATCGGTCCATCCAGCTCTCATACAGCAGGCGCAAATCGGATCGGCCAGTTGGCAAGACAGATATACGGTAAAACGCCTTCTCAAATCGGCATCACCTTTTACGGTTCCTTTGCGGAAACATACCAAGGACATGGGACAGATCGGGCGGTCATTGCGGGGCTTCTGGGAATGAAAACGGACGATGAACGGATCCGCAATGCGCTCGAAATCGCACGCGAACAAAATATTCAATTCAGCTTTCACCGGGGAAGTCTCGAGGGCATCCATCCGAACAGTGTCAGAATCGAGCTTGGGGATGCCGGCGAAAGCCTGAACGCAGTCGGCATTTCATTAGGCGGCGGCAGGATCGAATTGATTGAGCTGAATGATTATAATATCCGTTTATCCGGGGATTATCCGACACTTGTCCTGGAGCATGTGGATCAGGTGGGGGTGATCCGGGACTTGGCAAGGCTGTTGGCTGAACATGGAATCAACATATCGCATATGGAAGTGGACCGCAAACAGCGGGCGGGTCAAGCGATCGCAGTCATCGAAATGGATCAGATGATCGACGAGGAGCTGCTCCGGCAAATAGAAGAGACCAAGCCCATCTTCATGGTCAAACAATTGGAGGTCGTCTGAATGTTTTCGAATCTGCATCAATTGATAGGGCTTGCGAACGACAGACAGGTACCGATCTCCGAGATCATGATTGAAAGAGAAATCCATGAAACCGGCAAGCCGCGAAGTGAAATCTTCGATACCATGAGAAGTTATTTGAAAATAATGGGAGAGTCGGTAGCTCGCGGACAAACAACCAAATCTTTGTCCCCCAGCGGCTTGACGGGAGGTGATGCCAAAAGACTGGCGGATTATTACGAGTCCCGGAGAACCTTGCTGGGAAAGCCGGGGAATGTAGCGATCAGCATGGCGTTAGCCGTATCGGAAACCAATGCCTCAATGGGCCGGATTATTGCCACTCCTACGGCAGGCTCTGCGGGTATTCTGCCCGGCGTCCTTTTTTCGCTGAAGCAACGTTTCGGATGGGATGACGAGAAGCTGCTGTACGGGGTGTTCACCGCTT
This sequence comes from Ferviditalea candida, assembly GCF_035282765.1. Classification (GTDB taxonomy): domain Bacteria; phylum Bacillota; class Bacilli; order Paenibacillales; family KCTC-25726; genus Ferviditalea; species Ferviditalea candida. The sequence continues at coordinate 66,794 of NZ_JAYJLD010000004.1, forward strand.
CGGCCATCGGCTTTGTCATCGCCAACAATGCGTCGATTTCCGGAGCCGGCGGCGGGTGCCAGGCTGAGGTCGGCTCCGCTACGGCAATGGCGGCCGGAGCTGCCGTCGAGCTTGCGGGCGGAACTCCCGACGAGGTCGGACACGCGGTAGGACTTGCGCTCAAAAACGTGCTGGGGCTCGTTTGCGATCCGATTGCCGGATTGGTGGAAATCCCCTGCATCGTTCGCAACGGGGTGCATGCCGTAATGGCGCTTGCTGCGGCGGATATGGCGCTTGCGGGCATCAAAAGCATCATACCGCCGGATGAAGTTGTGCATACTCTGAATTCCATCGGTAATTCTATGCCTAAAGAATGGAAGGAAACGGCATTGGGGGGACTGGCGGCTACTCCGACAGGTCAAAAAATCAAAGCCCAGCTAAAAAAAGATCCATACTCGGATAAGGGGGGAGAAAGAGAAACGTGAAAATAACCGAATTCTCATGCATTCGGGTAAACATACCTTATTTGAAGCCTTTCACGATTTCCGGAGGAGCCAATATGCAAGGGGAGCATGTCATTGTTGCCCTGGAAACCGACGAAGGCGTGGTTGGCTACGGCGAGTCTGCCCCCATGGTGACCTACTCCGGGGAAACGCAATCCGATTCCTACCATGCGATTGCCGAATATCTCGGCAAGGCCATCGCAGGCTTAAATCCTTTTGATTTGGAGAAAATCCACTATCAAATGGACAAGGCATTGCCGGAACATAATTTTGCGAAAGCGGCAATTGACCTGGCCCTGTACGATCTTATGGGGAAGAAATTAAAGCTTCCCGCTTATCAATTGCTGGGCGGGAAATTTCGCGATCGAATCGACATTGCCTGGGTTGTCGGGATGGGCTCCCTCGAGGAAATGATAGAAGAAGCCGTTCGCTTTACGGAGCAAGGCTTCAGGACGATCAAGCTGAAGATCGGCAATCAGCCTCGCGAAGACATTCAGATGGTCCGTGAAGTGAGACAAGCTGTCGGTCCGGATGTGAAAATCCGTGTGGACGCCAATCAAGGCTACGACGTTTCGACAGCGGTCCGAACGATTCGCCAACTGGAGCCCTTTGATATCGAAATGGTCGAGCAGCCCGTCAAGAAATGGGACATCTCAGGCATGGCGGAGGTCACCCGATCGGTGGACGTGCCGATTGAAGCGGATGAGTCTTTGTTTAATCTGCAAGATGCCGTCAACATTATCAAGCATCGTGCTGCAGATATTCTAAACATCAAGGTATTGAAGCCGGGAGGCTTGCTTCCATCGAAAAAAATTGCCGCGCTTTGTGAGGCGGAAGGCATTACATGCTTGGTCGGGAGTATGGTGGAATTCGGAATCGGCAATGCGGCAGGACTACATTTTGCCGCTTCAACTCCAAGTGTCAAGCATGCATGCGAAATGGTCGGTCCCAGTTTGTTCGCCTACGACATCGTAGAAGAGGATTATTCGTACAAGGCCTTTCAGGGAGGACAGATTGCCGTGCCGAATCAACCGGGCATGGGGGTTACACTCAAAGAGGAATATGTTCAACAGCTCCAAGCGGCGAAGTGAACATTCCTATATAAAAAACATTCTTGGAGGGGTTAACGAATGGCAAAATCCGCAAGAAAAACCGTTTTACTGCTGCTTGCACTTTCTTTATCGTTATTTGCCTTTGTCGGGTGTTCCGCAAAGCAAGACGGTAACCAGCAAGCTGCCGATCAACCGAAGGCCGATCAACCGAAGGCCGACCAACCGAAAGCAGACGACAACCGCACGATCAAAGTCGGATTTCCCGCACCTTTAAGCGGCACGCAGGCCGGCGTGGGAAGCGACATGGAAAAAGGAATTACGCTGGCCATGGAAGAGATCAATGCCGCAGGCGGAGTGCTCGGACATAAGCTGGAGCTTATCAAAGGGGATGTGGAAGGCCAAGAGCCCAGCACAGTTACGACTGTAGTCCGCAGATTGATCACGAAGGACAAAGTGGACATCATGGTAACCGGCTATGCCAATCCAAGCTTGGTTGAAATGGAATTGATGCAGCAAAATAAAATGCCGTATATCTTGTACGGATACGCCCAAGCCCAAGAAGCAGCCGTGCCTAAAAATCCAGAGAAGTATTCCTATATCCACAATGCTATTCCTTCTTATAAGAATTATCAAACCAAGTTCCCGGAAATTGTGGCACAGCTGGAGAAAGACGGGAAATTTAAGCCGGAGAACCACAAAGTGGCCGTCATTAAATCCCAGAACGCATATTCCCTTTACTGCGGAGACGGAATGAAGGATACGTTCAAACAATTGGGCTGGGATGTTGTAGTCGACGAAACCATTCCCTTCACCAGATTTACGGAATTTGAACCGATTCTGAACAAAATCAGAGAGCAAAAGCCGGCTGTCATTCTGTATACAGACCATACTGCAGCCAATGCGGCGACTTTCCTGACAAGCTTCCTGCAAAATCCTACACCGTCTCTGCTGTTCCTGCAGGCAACACCTTCTTATCCTGACTTCCAAAAAATCGTCAACGGAAAACAAGAGGGTGTCATTTGGGACTATGCGGCCTCGCTGCTGGGGGACAAAGCAAAAGAATTTAACGCGAAGTACGAAAAGAGATGGAATGAAAAGCCGAATCCATACGGCGGCTTTGTTTACGACGCCATGATGCTTGCGGCTGACGCCATGAAAAAATCGGGCGATCCGTTCAACAAGGAAGCCGTAAACAATATTTTGAACGGTGCGGACTATTCGTATCAAGGGGTTATCGGCACCTACAAATTTGACCCGCGCACCCATCTTGCTTTAAGCGGCGAAGGCGGAATCCCGTTCGTCACTTATCAGGAGGAAGGCGGTCAGCACGTCGTCATCGATCCGAGCGATCTGGCGACAGGTCAATTCAAGTTGCCGCCATGGTATGAAGCGGCATTGAAGAAGTAAGACGCTGAGAGTCTGTCCGATCAACAACGAGCTATTCTTATTCAACAATGGGTTATTCCGGAATAAGGGATGGCACTCCACCGCTGTTAAAACCAGGAATATATGAACTAGGAGTCTGTTCGACATATTGGTGTTGATTAATTTTATTCAAATAATTGGTTTTTCCGGGAAAGGGTTGGCACTCCACCGCTGTTGAAATTCAAGTTGTCTTGAATTGTCTCTTGTAGCAACAACTTGATTTCAAAGGCGGACGTAAACTTTCCGTGCTCAATCCCTTTCCCTCCATCACTGTATGAATAAATATTTACGAAAAACATCCGTCGGACAGACTTCTAAATTTTTCGGTTAATTCCCGTTTTTAAAGGAGTAAAAGTTTTCGCGGAAAACTGCTTCGGGAGCGTAAGCTTAAACTTTCCGTGCTCATCCCTTATCCCTCCATAACACCTTTCGAACCAATTTTTCCGGCATTATCGGACAGACTCATTATTTATTTCTGATTTGAAATAACTATTGAAGGAGAGGACAAGGTGGAAGCTCTTTTGTTCAGAGCCATTATACTTGGAGCCATTTATACATTGGCTTCCATCGGCTTAAGTTTGCAGTGGGGCGTTCTCAGAAATCTGAACTTCTCTCACGGAGCCAGTATCACGTTCGGTGCTTATATCATGTGGGCTGCCTTGAGTGCGGGGAATCTCAGTTATCCGTTGGCGTTCCTGATTATGCTTGTGTCCACCTTTTTATTGGGGGTGCTGATCGAATACGTCTCCATACGCCCCTTTTTCGGCAAGCAGGAGGTCAATATCTTTATTGGAACGGTGGCTTTATCCACGGTTCTTAGCCAATTGTACTTTTTGGTGTTCGGCGGACGCGAAAAAGTCTTGAAGACGGCAATTGAAGGCGATGTTCAGCTTGGTGCGATGCGGGCTTCCTACCATGAAATTTTCATCCTTCTGATTTCGATCGCCACGCTGATCGCCATGTGGTTGATTTTGACCAAAACCAGAACCGGCCTATCCATCCGGGCAGTCGCCCAGGATCAATTGGGATCCGTTCTTGTAGGAATCAATACCAAACGAGTTTACAGTATTACATTGGGCGTTGCGACGGCGTTAGCCGGCATTGCGGGCGTGCTTTTGGCCCCGATCTTGTTTGTTAGTCCCGATATGGGCGAGCTCCCCATGATCAAAGCGTTTGTTATCGTCATTCTGGGGGGGATCGGCAGCTTTCGGGGAACGGTCGTAGCCGCCTTTATCGTTGCTTTGGTCGAGGTGTTCGTGGGGGCATTCATCGGGGTACTGTGGGCGCCGCTTTCCTTGTTTGTGCTGATGGTGGTCATTCTGGTCCTCAAGCCGGAAGGATTATTCGGCGCAAGCGCAAGAAGAGCTTGAATAACGTGCAGGGGGAAATTATGCGGTACAGGAAAAAATGCAGGAGGCGTACGCAATGTCCTTACTATCATCATTAAAGCCGAAGTCAATCATATATGCTCTCATCTTTGTTTTGTTACTGCTGCTTCCGAAGTTTGTTACCGACGATTATATGCTTAATCTGATCATCATGACCTTTGTTTGGGGAATCGTCGCGACCAATTGGAATTTGACGTTGGGGTACGGTGGGATGTTCCATATTTCCCAGTTAACCCTGTTTGCCATCGGCGGTTATTCCTCAGCTCTCAGCATTGGGCAATTTGGCGTTTCTCCTTGGACCGGACTCGTCATTGGAGGGCTGATGTCCGCCATTGCCAGCTTGATTATCGGAATTCCTTCGCTCAGAGTCAAAGGCATTTATTTGATTTTGCTGACGTTTGCGTTTCATTTCGGAGTTAAAGAATTAGTTACGATTTTTGATGAATACACCGGGGGGAGCATGGGGCTGATGGTGCCCTCATTTTCTCTGGGCGACATGAGCTTTGGATCGATTCACTATTACTACTTTGTGTTCATTCTTCTATTGTTATCGCTCGCGGTTACCCGTGGTTTCACCAAATCCTACATCGGAAAAGCCCTTATGGCCATCAGAGACTCTGAGGTGCTGGCCACCAGTTCGGGAATCAATCCCTATAAATACAAAATGATCACCTTTGTAACCGCCGCGTTTATCACCGGCATCGCCGGTGCCTTTTACGCAGGATATTTAATGGTTATCGGACCGGAGATTTTCTCATTCTCCCTGATTGTCAACGGCTTGGGGATGATCGTCATCGGCGGGATGGGAACGTTGTTCGGGCCTTTGATCGGAAGCTTCTTTATCACCTATTTCATGGAGTTTTTCAGCGGGCTCGACGAGTTCAGGCCGGTCGTGATCGGGGCGGTGATCCTGCTGATGCTGATTTTCGTTCCCGATGGTCTTGTTCAAGCATTTCGCAAGGTTTCCGGCAGAATCATGAAAAAATACTTCATTGGCGGAAGAGGGTGAAAAGGGTGAAAACGAAAAAAGTGCTGCTTCAAGCGAAACAGGTTCACCGGTATTTCGGCAGCCTTGCGGCAGTGAACGATCTGAGCTTTGAGCTGTATGAAGGAGAGATTCTGGGTGTGGCCGGGCCGAACGGATCGGGTAAAACCACTTTGATGAATGTGATCACCCAAGTCATCCCCCCGAGCAAAGGGGAAATATGGTTCAATGATCAGCCGATTCACAACCTGAAAGCTTATGAAATATGCCATCTCGGAATTTCCCGGACCTTTCAGCATACGACCGTCTTCGATTCGCTTTCCATCGTGGACAACATGATCATCGGAGCGGTATTCGGTAAAAACAGAAAGTCGGATCAACCGAGCCGGGAGGCCGTAAGAGAGATTTTGCAATTTGTCGGATTGGACGCGGATGAGCATCTGTTGGCCGGTCAGCTGAAAGCCAACGATAAGAAGAAGCTGATGATCGCCATTGCCATAGCCACTAAGCCGAAACTGCTTATATTGGATGAGCCCTGCGCAGGATTGACGACGATTGAATCCAAAGAAATCATTCAATTGATTAAACAAATTAACCAACGGAACATTACGGTCATGCTGATCGAGCACAATATGCAGGTATTGATGAATATCTCCGACAGAGTCATGATCATCGATCATGGAACCAAGCTGAGCGAAGGGACCCCCGAGCAGATTTGGAATGATGAGCGGGTCATTGAGACATATTTGGGCAGAAAGAAGAAGAAGGGGGTTCATCTGTAATGCTGGAGGTCAAGCGCGTCAAAGTGCGCCTCGGTGAAACGGAGGTGCTGAGAGACATCTCCTTTCATGTCGAAACGGGAGAGCGCATCGGACTAATCGGTCCCAACGGCCATGGGAAAACGACAGCCATGAAAACCATCTCCGGAATTTTCAAAGCGATGGGAGGCGAAATTCTCTTTGAAGGGCAGAATATTCTCGGCAGAAATCCGAGAGAAATCGTTGAACTCGGCATCATCCACGTCCCTGAGGGCGGCCATTTATTTTCGGACATGACGGTTTACGAGAATCTTCTTATGGGAGCCTATCCTGCGAGGGCCAAAGCGGATAAGAAGAAAAATCTTGAGCTGGTCTATCATATTTTTCCGAAGCTGAAGCTGCTGAGCAAAAATAAAAGCAACGGGCTCAGCGGAGGCGAGCGGAGAATGCTGGCGGTCGGAAGAGGGCTGATGTCTTCCCCGCGCCTCTTGATGCTGGACGAACCGACGCTGGGCGTTTCACCGATTCTTGTTGAGGAAATGGGAGAAAAGCTGCACGAAATCGGTCAAATGGGAACGAGCATCATTCTGGCTGATGAAAACATGGATCTGATTTCGGGCTTTGCGGAAAGGGTATACTTTATCGAAAACGGTCAAATTAAGGTCGAGGGACCGACCGATGAAGTTTTGGAAAATGAGTACGTGAAGAAAACCTATTTGGGTATTGAATAGGCAGACGTCCTATGCCGTTTGGAGGAATGTTGTTATGAAACCAGCCCGTTTTTCGTATTCGCGTCCGGAACAATTGAAGGAATTGTTCGAACTGCTGGACCGGCATGCGGACAGCGCCAAGATTATTGCCGGCGGACAAAGCCTGGTTCCGATGATGAACATGCGCCTGGCGAGACCGGAAGTTTTGATTGACATCAACCGTCTGACGGATTTGAGCTATATCGTCCGCAAAGAGGAGCGAATTGAAATCGGAGCGCTTACCCGACAGTCGGATATTGAAGGCTCTGAGCTTCTTAAAGAAGCTTGCCCGATCCTTCCGTTTGCCGTCGGCAAAATCGGACATTATGCGATTCGGCAAAGAGGCACCATCGGCGGGAGCGTCGTGCATGCCGACCCTTCGGCGGAATTGCCGGTAATCGCCTCCTTATTGGATGCGAACATTCATATCGCTTCTTCGGAAGGGGAACGTACGGTTCCGGCTGAAGAGTTTTTTGTCACCATTTATACGACGGATTTATTGCCTATGGAAGTTGTGACCTCCATCGATTTTCCAGTATTGGAAGCAGGAGAAGGATGGGCGTACCGTGATTTTACCCGGCGGGCCGGGGACTATGCCATCGTTTCCGTCGGAGCGACGATGAAATTGGATGAGCAAGGACAAGTGAATCGAATGAGATTGGCATTGGGCGGGGTCCAGGACATTCCCCATAATGTGAAATCCTTATTGGACCCTTATCTGGATGCTGTTCCCGATAAAGAATGGATGCATTACCTGGTTGAAGAAATCACATCAGAGTTGGATGCCAACAGCGATATTCACGCCTCATCGGAGGATCGAATCGAGCTTTTGAAAGTTTTGATTCCGGCGGCTGTAGACGATGCGCTCCAACGTGCGAAGGGAGGAGAACCGGTCAAATGAACAGGGTCGGCATTCTTTTGCGTGTAAACGGTCAAAGCTATGAAGCGTTCGTTGAACCGAGGAAGCTGTTGTCGGACGTGCTTCGCGAAGACCTTGGACTGACGGGAACGCACGTCGGATGCGAGCATGGGGTTTGCGGGGCATGCACTGTGCTGGTCAACGGACATCCGATGCGTTCCTGCCTGATGTTTGCGGTTCAGCTGGAAGGCGCGGAAATTACGACGATTGAAGCGATTGCTGCGGATGGAAAATACAGCGCCCTGCAGCAAGCCTTTCACGAAGAGCACGGATTGCAGTGCGGCTTTTGCACGCCCGGCATCATCCTTACATTCGAAGCTTACCTGAAACAAAATCCGTCGCCGACGGAAGAACAGATCCGTGATGTATTATCCGGAAATCTATGCAGATGCACCGGATACCAGAACATTGTAAAAGCAATCATGAAAGCGGCCGGAACCGGCGCGCAAAGCGATGGCGAGGTGAAAAAATGAGCGATCCAACCAAACTCAAGACCAAACAGCAGCAAGGCTTCTCGGTAATCGGCCGGTCTGTTCCGCGCAAGGAGGATTATCGCCTGCTGACCGGAACGGCTCAATTTATGGATGATCTGCAAATTCCCCGCGCGCTGCACGCCTGCTTTGTCCGCAGTCCTCATGCGCATGCCAGGATTTTGTCGATCGATACGGACAAAGCGAAGTCTTATCCCGGGGTCGTTGCGGTGTTCACCGGTCAGGATTTGCTGCAATGGGTGAGTCCCGCGCGAATGGCTCCTCCGATTGAAGGATTGCTGCCGATGGAGATGAATGTGCTTCCCGTGGACAAAGTGCGCTTTGACGGGGATCCTGTTGTCTGTGTTGTCGCAGCCGACCGATATATTGCCGAGGATGCCGCGGAATTGGTGGAAATCGAATACGAGGTTCTGCCTGCGGTTACCGACATGTTCAAGGGAATGGAGGAAGGGGCGCCGCTGGTGGATGATGCCCTCCATACCAACCTGGTATCCCGTCAAACCTACGAGCACGGCGATGTAATGAGCCGGTTTGCCGAGGCCGATCAGATCGTGGAAGCGACGTTCTCCCAGCACCGGCAAACCCATGTGCCGATGGAGACCCGGGGATGCGCGGCGGTATGGGATGAAGGACGGCAGTATCTGACCTTCTACATCGGCACGCAGGTACCGCATCCCATGCGGACAACTTTGGCCGGGCGATTGGGTCTGAAGGAAACGCAGGTCAATGTCGTTTGTCCCGATATCGGAGGCGCATTTGGCCAGAAAATCGCCCTTTACCGGGAAGAATTAACGGTGGCCGCTTTGGCGCGGCACTTGAAACGTCCGGTGCGCTGGCAGGAAGATCGGATGGAGAATCTGCTGGCTGCCAGCCATGCCCGCGAGGATTATGTAAAAACCCGCACGGCCGTCACCAACGACGGCAAAATCCTGGCCATGGAAGCGGAGCTGTTCAGCGATTTCGGCGCCTACTCTTTTTTTCCGGCCAATTATATGCTGCGGGTAGTCGCCATGCTGCTACCGGGCATGTATAAAATCCAGGATTACGCTTACGAGATGAAGGTCGTGCTCACCAATAAATGTCCTGCAGGGCCTTATCGCTCGCCGATGGCGGTAACCAGTTGGGTTACCGAAGGAACCATCGATGCGATCGCCCGGCAGTTGAAGCTCGATCCGGTTCACGTTCGCAAAATCAACATGCTTCAGCCGGAGGATCTGCCCTACCGCACCGCTACGGATGAGCTGTATGAGGATATCACCCCCTCCGAGACGTTGGATATGGCGCTGAAGCACTATGATTATGAAGCTTTCCGCAAGCAGCAGAAGGAAGCTTGGGAACAGGGCCGTTACCGCGGCTTGGGCATCTGTGCGGTGGTGGAATCGACAACGTACGGATCCGAATTCTACAGGAAGGCGGGAATCCCCGGAACCGGCCATGAGGCCGCCTGGGTGCGCATAGAACCGACAGGTGTGATCAATGCATCGGCTGGTGTGATGGGATCCGGCCAAGGCTACGAAACAACGCTTGCGCAGGCGGTTGCCGAGGGATTGGGAGTCAAGCCTGAGGATGTATCGATTCACTTGGGAGATACGCTGTTGGCCCCGTACGGAATGGGCAGCCGGGGCAGCCGGGGCGCGGTTGCCGGAGCCGGCACGCTATATTTGGCGGCGCAGGAGGCGCAGCGAAAAGTGCTGCGGATCGCGGCAAAGCTCTTGGGGCTGAAGGATCCGGACCGGTTGAAGCTGCAGGAAGGCAATGTATACAGACTCATCGATGAGGAATGGGTGCAAACCGATCTGACGATCGTCGACATTTCCAAAACCGCTTATCTTAACCCATTGATCCTGCCAGAAGGGATGGATCCGGGGATCGAGGTTCATAAAACGTTTGATCCGCCTCCAATGACCTATTCGAATGCCGTTCATTTGTGCGAGGTTGAGGTGGATGTGAGCACCGGCGCGATCGACATCGGCCGTTATCTGGTGGTTGAGGATGCCGGCCGCTTGATCAATCCCCGGATTGTGGAGGGGCAAGTGATGGGAGCGACGGTTTTGGGCATCGGCGGAGTTTTGTTCGAGGAAGTCATTTATGATGAGAACGGACAGAATCTGACCGGAACGTTAATGGACTATATGCTGCCTACGGCATGCGAGGCTCCGAATATTGAAATTGTTCATTACGACACCCCGAACCATCGCACGCCTGCGGGATTGAAGGGAATGAGCGAGGGGGGCGTCATGGGAGCGATCGGCGCGGTTTGCAATGCCGTCAGCGATGCTTTGAGTCCTTACGGCATTGTCATTGAGAAGCAGCCGCTGACCCCGAGTCATATCCGCTCGTTATTGAGAGCCAAGGAGGAACAGCAGTGAGCAAGGGGAAAATCGGATTTATCGGATTGGGAAACATGGGCGAGCCGATGGTCAGGGTATTGCTGCAAGCCGGATATGAAGTGAGTGTCGTGCCTCACCGGCGAAAAGAACCGGCTGAGCGCCTGGCGGCAGAAGGTGCGCTGATTGTAGGCAATCCGAAGGAAGCGGCACAGGGCAGCGGCTTTGTGATTACGATGGTGCCGAATCTTCCGCAGATCGAGGAGGTTGTGTTCGGAGATGAAGGCATCGTTCACGGAGCGGAGCCGGGGTTGATCCTGCTCAACATGAGCACGGTTTCCCCGTCCGGCATCACTGAGCTTGCCGCCCGTATGGAGCCGTATGGCATGAAGATTTGCGACGCTCCCGTCAGCGGAGGACCGATGCGTGCCGCGAACGGAACTTTGTCGATCATGGCCGGTACCGATGCGGAAGTGTTTGAACAGACCAGAGAAGTGCTGGAGACATTGGGTGAAAACATCTTTTATACCGGAAAGCTCGGAACGGGTCAGGTTGCCAAGCTTTGCAACAACATGATCGGAGCGACATTGATGGCAATCAATTCGGAAGTTTTGACCGTGGGTGTGAAAGCAGGCGTGAATGCGGAGGTTCTTCGCGAGATCATTCTGAAATCGACGGGCGGCAACTTCCAGCTGGAGCATTGGATGCCCCGGAATGTGATGGTCAATGAATATGAAGCCGGTTTTGCGCTGAAGCTCATGTACAAGGACATCGGGCTGGCCAGGGAGCTGGCCAAAGAGAATCAGAGTCCCTTGTTGATCGGAAATCTGGTGCATGAATTGTACGGATTGTTTATGAATTCGGACTTGAAGGATAAAGATTTCTCGGTGGTCAGCACTTTTTTCCAGGATGCGGCGAACATTACGATTTCGGACGGCAAACCGCGGTCCGGTTAAAGAAAGGAACGATACGGATGAAGGTGGACGGATCAAAATCAATCGATGCGAAGGTCGATTTGGTGTGGGAATCGCTGATTAATCCGGAAGTGCTCAAGCAGTCGATTCCGGGATGCAAATCGTTGGACAAAGTCGATGAGGATACTTACACATTTGAAATTGAATTGAAGGTTGCCGCCATTGTCGGCAAATATTCGGGCGAAATCAAGGTTGTCGATCCGCAGCCCCCGCATCAATACGGATTGAAAATTGAAGGCTCCGGAGCGCTGGGCCATATGCAGGCAATGGTCCGCATTGAGCTTCGGGAGCAAGCGGACGGCGGGACAGAGATGTTTTATGACGGTGAGGCCGAGGTCGGGGGCAAAGTGGCAAAGGTGGGACAAAGAGTCTTGTCAAGTGTGGCGAAACTGGTGACGAATCAATTTTTCGGCAGCTTTGCCAAACAGATCAAATTGCACACATCTTCATGAGGGATCGGGCGCAATTAATAAAGGAGCGTAATTATGCGGTTGGAAGAAGCCATTTTACAAATTATCGAACAGACCCGCTTTGATGCGTTGACCGAAAGCGAAATCGACAGAATTCAAACGCTGCTTATGCATGATGCGGCGATGGGTTCGGCGGCCGGCGGACACCCGCTGGTCCTAAGTTTGATTGAAGACGCGGACGGTTTGCTTGGCGACAATGGATATACGTTGTTGGGGAATACCCAAAAATGCTTGTCTAACGATCTGGCCGTTCAGTACAATGCGATGGCCGTTACCGTATCCATTCGCGAGGATTTCGTTGCCGGAACCCATCCGGGAGCCATTCTGTTCCCTTTGCTCATCGCGGAATCGGAAAGAAAAACCTATGCATTCGATAGACGGATTGAATCGGCAGCCCTGGGATTGAGGCTGGCCCGGCTGTTAAATTCGCGGCTTGGGAAGGCGTTGGCCGACAAAGGCTTTAGAGCGACAACGGTCATTGGTTCAATAGCCGGAGCGGGAGCGTTGGCCTGGTTAAAGGAGCAATCGGCCGAATATGTACTGAAAGCCATGTCGGCGGCGGCATCGGCAGCCTCCGGACTCGCTTATCCGTTTCAGGAAGGGAGCGAGGAATGGCTGGTCCAAGTGCCCATCGCCGCTCAGATTGCAAATATCGCCAGCCGCAATATGAAGTCTTTAACATACAGCCATGATCAGTTTTTAAGCGGAACTTATTCGCTGGGGTCGTTTCTCCAAATGGAATTTGATCCGGACATGAAGCTTGATCTTGCCCAAGAGACGGATCTGTTGAAAATCGGGGTCAAGCGCCATCCGGTCAACAGCTTTGTGCAGCCCGTCATCGAAGCATTGCTGAGTATGATAGAAACAGCGGTGCAGGAGATTATCAAAGTTACGGTGAAAGTGCCCGTCAGCTATCCGAAGAATGCTTATTTGACGCATACCGGTCCGTTTGAAAGGCCGAATTTGTCGCTGTTAAGCATACCGGTCAGCTCCGCGATCGCGATCGCGCGGGGAGGAATTTCGTACGAAGACTTTCAGGCGGCCAATGATCCGGAAATTTTGGAGTTGGCTAAAAGATTTGAGATCATCTACGACTCGGAATTAACCTCCTATGATGTCCGGGTAACCATGCATTTGCAGAATGGAGAGCAGTCTGCGCACGTGGAAACCGCTCAATTTTATCCATCGCTGGAGGATGAGCTCAAGTGGATTCAAGATCAGCACAGGCATGTGTTGCCCTGGATCGATAAGCTTTCGAAAGCTTGGATGGAATAAAATGAAAACGGATAGAAGCACCTTTACTGGGCGATAGGCATATCATATATCGAATCAAGTAAAGGAGGCATCACCCATGATGAATTACCCCGCTGTGGGAGCGGAATATATGCATGCAGCAGGCTACGCTCATCCGGCGAAGAGCTCGCTGGTTGCTGATTTGGAGAAAGCGATCAACGGGGAGCACGAGGCGATCCTCACCTACGAGAAATTGGCTCAACTGGCCCCTAATGAAGACTTCCGCAGGATCATTACGGGAATCCGCAACGATGAGATTCAGCACATTCGTCATTTTGCGGACATCTATTCCCGCTTGACGGGAGGACGTCAGCCCTATCTCGCTCCCGTCACTTTGCCCACTTCTTTCAGGGCCGGTGTGGAGGAATCGTTTCGCGACGAACTGGAGGACTCGAAATTTTACCGGGATGTCTCGGCTGCAACCGGCGATCTATATGCCCAGAAAGCCTTGATGCTCGCTTCCCATGATGAACAGCGCCACGCGTCATGGTTTTTGTATATGCTCCATAAACTGGCCGGAAGATGAGCGTAGGTCCAAAAAGGGGCTGTTCCAAAGTTGATAAACACGGACACTGCGCGGCAAAACCGCGCGGCGCAGTGTCCGGACCGTGTGAACGAATGCATTATTCGCTCAGCAGCAATTCCACGCTTTCTCGGAAAACCTTGGTGTGGTAATCGATATCCGCTTCGCTTGTCTCCGATGAAATCAAGGCCATATTGTGGAATGGAGTCATCAGGATGCCGCGGTTCAGTGCGGCAAGGTGCATGAAGCGATCCAGCTCGTGATCGACTGCTGCCGCCGCTTCACCGCCGTTGCGCGGCGGGGTGTCGCGGAACCAGTATTCGGTCCGGCAGCCGAGACGCTTGACGATCCACGGCAATTTCTTTTCGGCAATGACCTTTTCGACTCCAGCGGCAAAGCGCTCGCCCAGGGCGATGTTGCGCTCATACGATGCCTCTGTCAGCACGTTTTCCAGCGTTGCCCGCATGGCAGCCATCGACAGGGCGTTTCCGGCCAACGTTCCGCCGATTCCGCCTACGTCCGCTCCTTCCAACTCGATCGTTCCGCGCAGGCGCGCAGCGACCTCTTCGCTGAAACCGTAAACTGCTGTCGGAATTCCGCTGCCAATCGCCTTGCCTGCGGTCAACATGTCCGGCTTCAAACCGTGTGCTCCCGTGTATCCGCCTGGTCCGGCGCTCATCGTATGCGTCTCATCGTAAATCAGCAAGGTGCCGGTGCGCTTGGTAATTTCCCGCAGTGCATCGAGGAAGCCGGGGTCTGGATGGATGATGCCGATGTTGGTCATCACAGGCTCTGCCAGGACGCAAGCGACATCGCCAGGCGCCAGCGCTTTTTCCAGCGCTTCGATATCGTTGAATTCGACGACCTTTGTCGTCTTGACCGGATCGATTTGCGGTCCGATGTTGCCTTCGCGGCAATGGGCGACGCCATCCGTCAACGTGATGAACGACTCATCGACAGTGCCGTGGTAGCAGTAGTTAAACACAAGCACGTATTTGCGCTTTGCGATGTGCCGGGCGAGACGAAGGGCGAAGCGATTGGCATCCGTAGCCGAAATCGCCACTTGCCAATATGGCAGGCCGAAGCGACGGGACAGTTCTTCGCCCACCCATACCGCGTCTTCGGTAGGCAGCATAAACGTAACGCCGCTCTCGACTCGTTTGGCAATCGCTCCGACAGACCCCTGCGGCGCATGCCCGGTCATCGATCCGGTATCGCCCAGACAGAAGTCGATGTAGCGATGTCCGTCAACATCCGTAAAGTAGGCGCCTTTTCCTTCCTTCACAAAAAGCGGAAAACCGCCGGCCCACTTCACCATCCAATTCATCGGAACGCCGTCGATCAGACTGGCTTTGGCTCGTTCAAACAATGCTTTGGAGCGGGGATGTTCCGCCTCAAACCGGGTAAGCTCCTCTTCTAATAAATGCTGCAGCCGCTTGCGATTGATCATTACTATTACCACCTCGTTCACTGGATTGTTCGGTTCACACCCCTTATTAAAGCAATAACCGTGCCTACCGCGGAACAAGGAAAAAACCGGATGTAGATTGCTGTCGTCCATCTTGGAAGGTTTCAATAGAGGTTTTCTCAAAATAATAGAATTAATAAAAGACATTTCTGCTTGAATAGGAGATTGGTAAGCCTAAACAAAGCATTTCCGCAGGAAAATGAATGTGGCGGAAACGAACAAATTGAAATTGATGCAAAATTGCAGGAATTCTATGAAGGGAATATAATTTCAATTGGATGCGATCCAAGGACGCCGTCAGGCGTTTTCTCACCGGCTGGTTTGTCAAGAATGACAAATCAAACAAGGAAGAAGCCAAGAAAAGGGGTGAAGCAAGAGAGGAACGCGTTTTCGCAAAGTCGCTCATGTCCCTTGTTGGTATATTTGACAAATAATTTGTCAAAGTTGACAAATTAACGCTGACCTTTTTTGTCGATATTCAGCTCCCTGATTCTCCGATACAGGGTCGATTCGCTGATGCCGAGCAGGTGTGCCGCTTTGGTCTTGCCTTCGACCGAATAGCCTGTCCGATTCAGGCAATTTTCGATCAATCCTTTTTCTACCGCATCAAGCTGTTTTTTCAACGTCAACGGCGCTCCTTCGGTCATTTGCGCTTCCTGAATGCGGCGCAAGCGGATCGGGACGCTCTGCATTGTAATGACTTGGCTGTTTTCGATGTTGACGGCATACTCGACGACGTTTTCCAGCTCGCGAATGTTTCCCGGCCAGTGATAGCTTGTGAGCAAGTCCAGCGTTGCATCGTCAAACCAGGTGATCTGCTTGTCGAACATCTGCACATATTTGCGGAGCGCGTATTCCAGGAGAATCGGGATATCCTCGCGCCGTTCACGCAGCGGCGGGATGTGGATGGGAATGACGTTCAGCCGAAAGTACAAATCTTCGCGAAACTCGCCATCCTGAATCATCCGCTCGAGATTGCGATTCGTCGCCGCAATGACGCGGACATCCACGGGAAAAACTGTTGTGCCGCCGACTCGCTCAATCTCCCGCGATTGCAGCACATGCAGCAGCTTGACTTGCAGATGCAGCGGCAAATCGCCGATTTCGTCGAGAAAGATGGTCCCGCCGTTGGCCAGCTCGAACTTTCCTGCCTTTCCAGTCTTCCTCGCGCCGGTAAAAGCTCCCGATTCGTAGCCAAACAGCTCGCTCTCCAGGAGCGAATCGGGAATGGCCCCGCAGTTTACCGCGATAAACGGACGATTTTTGCGCGGGCTGGCAGAGTGGATGCTGCGGGCGAACAAGCCTTTTCCCGTCCCGCTTTCTCCGGTAATCAGGACCGTCGAATTGCTCTGGGAGATTTTTTCGCCCTGGTCCACCACCTCGCGAATACTCTTGCTTTTCCCGATGATTTCGAGAAAGGAAGCGTCCTCCCGTTTCTCCGTCATGTCGTAGACCATGCGCCGCACATCGGCCATATCGCGAAACGAGACGACTGCGCCAAATGCTGCCCGGCCGTTTCCCGTCCCGGCTTTTTCATCCCCGTGCAAAATCGGGCAAATCGTCGTGAAAACATGCATCGGCTTTCCGGTGTGGTTGCGGTAGATTTCTTCACGGTCGCGGCATTCCACCCCGCTTTCGATCACGTCCATTACCGGGGAGTCGGGCCAGAATGAGACAAGTTTTTTTCCGATCAATTCCGTTCGCGGTTTTCCAATCAGCTTCTCCGCCATTTGGTTGCTGGAGGTAATCGTGCCATCGCGGTCGACAGCGATAATTCCGTCACGGATCGTCTCGACGATGATCGTCAGCTCCGTGGCGATTTTCTTTTCTGAGACTTTGCTTGCCAGGAGAAAGGCCATTCGCTTGAGAAAGAGCAGCAAATTCTCCTTGTTTTGCAAAAGCAAATCCCGCTGCTGTTCATTGAAGGCAACCAAGCCGATCAAACCGATGACTTGCCGATCTAAAAAAATCGGGCAGCAGACTTCGGCCAGCTCGCTTTCCCGCGCGTCGTATACGGGATCGTTGCGGGCGTCTTCAATAATATATGCCTTCCCTGTCCGCAAGACCAGGCTGTACGTATAACCCGATTCAATGTCGCCTTCTTCCTCCTGCTGACCGATTTTTTCTTTATACCTGCCCGTTCCGGCGACAATCGTCAATGTATCGTCTATAATCTCCACCTCGATTGCCAATGCGGCTGTGATTGCTTCCGCAATTTCTTGGGATACATGATGTAACGCAGACAATCTGGACAAAAGTGAGCACCTCCGTTTGCAGTTTGAGGTTTCCCCTTGACAAGGCTTGCAAGTCATCCCTTTGCAAGTTCAATTCGCGGGTGTTGGGCTAAGAATACAAAAAGCCCGCAAACCAGTCAAGTATACTAACGTTAACGGTCATTTTTGTAGCAAAACCACCAGTCAAGACAGCTCCACTGCCCGGCTTTGGCCTTTTCCAACCGCTCTATGGCCGAATGAACGGATTCGGGCGGGGGAAGGATGACGCCGCTGCCGATGATTTCATTATCGGGCCAGTTCGCCGGAGTGGCCACATTATACTGTGAAGCGGTCTGTAGGGCATGCACCGCCCTCAGGATTTCGTGGATGTTTCGGCCGACCTCAGCCGGGTAAAGCAGAATTAATCGGATAATTCCCTTATCATCGACGATAAAAACCGCGCGTACCGTGCGGGTTCCGGCTCCAGGGTGAATCATCCCGAGTTTGTTGGCCGTAACGCCCAAAGGGTCCGCAATGATGGGAAAGCTGATATCCACCCGTAAATTCGCCTTGATCCACTCCAGCCACTTGATATGGGAAAACACTTGATCGACCGATAATCCGATCAGCTCCACATTCATCTGTTGGAAATTCCCGATAAACCTTTGGAAGGATACGAACTCCGTGGTGCAGACCGGGGTGAAGTCGCCGGGATGGCTGAACAGGATGAACCATTTGCCTTTGAACGCATGGGGAAGCGACAATTTTCCGGCAGTAGTGTCTACCGTGATTTCCGGGAAAGGATCGCCAATGGTCGGGAAACGGGTTTCAGTGGAAAGCGACATGAAATTTCCTCCTCGAAAGAAGTGCTGTTTACCAAAGATTATTCCGGAATCTGGGCATTTGACACCCTTTTAGGAAGAAAAACTTCTATCAAGTGAAGAACTAAAAGCTGCAAAATCTAATGAAATAACAGAATTACCCGTTAGATCGTCACACCCGCTGGGCAAATGTCATAAGGTATAGAGTGAGAAACGGAGGTGTAACACAATGCCGGAAAATTCGAATGAGGATCGGCAGATGCAGCAGCCGCCCCAACAGCTGCAGCCGCCGCAACAGCCGCCGCAGATCATATACAAGGCGAACCCGTCCATCGTGGAGCATTTGAAAAGGCTGAGAGATGAGGCTTACAGCGTTTGCGAGAAGCACATCCACAAATATGTTCAAATCCAAACCATGGACGGCCATGTGATTCAAGGCGTAATTGTCAGCGTGGATCATAAGCATGTCTATTTAAGCGTTCCGACTTCCCTAATGTCTTCCCGTCAATTTTTCTATAATCCGTTTTACTACTCCACCGTCATACCCTTGGTATTGTTTGATCTGCTGGCCATTTCACTCCTGCGTCCTTGGTTCATTTGACTCAAGCATTGAATCAAGCCAACTTCAAATCAAGTTCTGAGAAGCAAGTGCCCTTCGGCGGGGCGCTTGTTTTTTTCGCGGACAAAAACGCTTCGGCCAAAGGCAAGGGTTGACTTGAATAGCAAAGGCTGGAGTGAGGAAAAATATCTCATGTCCAAAATGCTAAAGGGGGATTTACATGAAGGCCAGGAGGAACATCTGGATCTTGATTTCGTTAATCGGCATGCTAGCGCTGACCGCCTGCACGGGGAATAAAACGATGATCGTCGGGGTGGAAAGCAATTTCAAGCCGTTTACATACGTGGAGGAAGGATCCTATAAAGGCTTTGAAATCGATTTGTGGAATGCCATTGCACGCGAAGCGGGATTTAAGAAATACAAATTTGAAGCGATGGATTTCGGTGAATTGATCGAAGCGGTCAAGACAGGTAAAGCGGACGTGGGTCTTGCAGGCATGACCATCAATCAGGCGCGCAAAAACGAACTGGAATTTTCAATGCCATATTATGATACGGGGCTGGTGCTGCTGACTTCAGCGAGCAATAAGCAAATCCACAGCACCCATGATCTCAAGGACAAAACCGTTGGAACCAAATTGGCGACGACGGGCTATCAATTTTCCAGCGAGCTGCAGGGCCTCAAATCGGTTAAAGGATATCCCGAAATTTCCCAAGCCTTTGAGGATCTCATGAACAACAAAGTGGATGCCGTCATCTTTGACGAACAGCCTTCCAGGAACTTTGTCCGTACGGCAGGCAAAGGCAAGGTGAAAATTCTCGGAGGGACTTTGACCAAAGAAAACTATGGCATGTTTACGAAAAAAAGGGGCAAGAACATCGGCCGAATCGACCAGGCGATCGAAGCGGTTTCCCAAAATGGAACCTATGAGAAAATCTACAGGAAATGGTTCGGGAAAAAACCGGATAAACTGCCGGGCTCTTAAAACCCCGATCCCGGCCAAACTGAAAATGTATCAATCCTTGTGCAGGAAAATATCCTTTTAGAAAGCAGCGGGTTTTTGTATAATCAAGACAGTATGCCGGATCCGGCAGGATAGCTGAAAGGGGGAACGGTTGATGAGTCCGGTAAAGCCGATGCAGGGGATGTTGCCGGAGCCGATGGCAAAATCGGAAAAGATCGCTTTCAGCAGATGGTTGGCTTTGTTCTGGATTGCGGTCTCCGTGTTGTTTTCCTTGAGTTTGTGGTTCAGCGCCTCGGTCGTGTTGGAGGAAATCGAAAAAGCTTGGAATGCGGGCAAAGGTTATGGACCTTGGATTACCGCTGCCGTCCAGTTGGGCTTTATTAGCGGATCTTTGATCAGCTCCCTGACGGCGCTGCCCGACCGGATGAATCCAAGGCGGTTGTTTGCTCTGTCGTCGCTCTTGGGGGCGGCCTTTAACGGTTGGATTCTTGTGGCGCATCATGCGGAAGCGGGACTGCTGCTGCGTTTTCTGACGGGGGTGTCGTTGGCCGGAGTGTACCCGGTGGGCGTGAAATTGCTGTCGCAGTGGTTTCCGAGGAAGCGGGGCTTGGGCATAGGCGTGCTGATCGCCGCGCTGACGCTTGGCTCCGCGCTGCCTCATTTTGTTGCCGCGTACGCTTTGGCGTTCAACTGGAAGTGGATTATCGCAGCAAGCTCGATACTGGCAGTGGCTGCTGCCGCCTTCATGCAATGGGTGCTTCCCGATGTGCCGAAGGCGGCCGGGAAGCAAGCGCGGTTATCGTTCGGCAAGCTGCGCGAGATTTTGGCGAATCGTCCGATCATGCTGGCCAATTACGGATACTTCGGCCATATGTGGGAGTTGTACGCCGTGTGGACATGGCTCCCGATGTTTTTGAAGGCGTCCTTTGCAAGTCTGCCGAATACAGCATTTCATCAGTCTGCGGGTGAATGGTACTCCTTCTTGATTATTGGCGTGGCCGGGGCCTTCGGATGCATTGCCGGGGGGCTGCTGGCCGACAAAATCGGCAGGGCCAGGCTGTCCGGCGGAGCGATGGCCGTCAGCGCATTATGCTCCATTACCATCGGGTTTACCTATGGTCAGGCGGTTTGGATCACGCTTCTTATCGCGTTGGTTTGGGGAATCGCCGTGATCGCCGATTCGGCGCAATTTTCCGCAGCCGTCACCGAGTATTCCAATCCCGAGTATGTGGGCACCGCTTTAACCTTCCAAATGGCCGTAGGCTTTTTCATTTCGGTCTTTTCGATTAATCTGATTCCTTTTTTGCAATCCTGGATAGGCTGGCAGTGGGTATTTGCGGTTCTGGCGATCGGGCCTGCGCTTGGCGTGATCTCGATGGGATATTTGCGGAAGGTGGAGGTCGGAACGCCATCTCGACAGGGGCAAGCACTGTCATCATAATTTGCCGATGATGACGAACGAACTTATAGAAGGGGACGGTTTGACAAAATGGATCAGCAAACGTTCAGTCGGCTGAAGCGGTTGAGAGAGGAGCTGTTGGAGCATCCGGTGTACACGATTGTGAATACGCCGGAGCGGGTGAAATATTTCATGCAGCATCATGTGTTTGCGGTATGGGATTTTATGAGCTTGTTGAAAAAGCTGCAGAATGTGAT
Source organism: Ferviditalea candida (assembly GCF_035282765.1). Taxonomy (GTDB): domain Bacteria; phylum Bacillota; class Bacilli; order Paenibacillales; family KCTC-25726; genus Ferviditalea; species Ferviditalea candida. The sequence goes on from NZ_JAYJLD010000004.1 coordinate 88,311, forward strand.
CACCTGTGTGACCGTGCCTTGGGTACCGGGACCTGATGCCAATTATGCCAGATTCATCAACGAAATTGTGCTGGGGGAAGAAACGGACGAAGACGGAGAAGGCCATTACATCAGCCATTATGAGCTGTATTTGAATGCGATGGGCGAGGTGGGGGCCGATGTCTCCCCGATTCGCACGTATGTGGAGCGGGTCGCGCAGGGAGAGAATCCCTTTCGGGCCTTGGAGGACGGACGGATCCCCGATCCGGCCGCAGATTTCGTCAGAAGCAGCCTGCAATTTGTATTCGAGGGAAAGCCGCATGAGGTGGCGGCTGCCTTTTTCTTCGGACGGGAAGAGATCATTCCGGATATGTTTCAGGTGCTGGTGGACGAATTGCAGAACAGCGGGATTGAAACCCGTTGGCTGGACTATTATCTTCGCCGCCATATCGAGCTGGATGAGAACGAACACGGCCCGCTGGCCGAGAAGCTCTTGTATTTCCTGTGCGGCAGCAGTGAGGACGCATTAAGGGAAGCGGAGGAAGCCGCGCAAAGAGCGCTTCAGGCCAGAATCAGGCTGTGGGACGGCGTGGTTGAAGGGATTCGCGAACAGGGCATCTGACTTCCCGCAAAAGACTTCGAAGCATGTTTTCAGACTGTCGAGTTTCTCGACAGTCTGATCCTCCAACACGATCAAAAGAACGGGAACGATCCAAGGACGCGTCAGGCGTCTTTTTTATTTTTGGAAAAATTCCCGGTTCTTATCGATGAAATCCAGTTCCTCATCCGGCACGAAGCTTTCGTGGTAAATCGCCGCTACCGGGCAAGCCGATTCGCAAGCTCCGCATTCGATGCAGGTATCCGGGTCTATGTAGTATTGATCCTCGCCTTCCTTGATGCAATCCACGGGACAAACGTCAACGCATTCCGCAGCCTTTTCGCCAATGCAAGGGGATGTAATCACATCCAAAATTATGCTTCGATGAAGAAGATTCAAACCTGCATAATTAATCCATCATTGTATAACGGGAACGTATCGGATAAGTGCGTGCGTCAACCCGGCAATCCGCAGTGCAGCGGCGTTACAGCATGTTTTCGCAGTTTGGCACGATTTTTGCTTCGCTTCACCTTATCGCTGTAAGTGAAAGCGAAATCAATGAGGGCATCGCGAGCCCTAAGTCCGAGAGAGGTTCCATCATGAAAAAATCGCTGTTCGCCGATTTAATTTTGTTCTGCATTGCCGTTTCGTGGGGATATACCTTTGTCTTGACCAAAGATTTGGTCGAAGAAATCACGCCGCTTTATTTTATCGGCTCCCGCTTTTTGATTGCATCGCTGCTGCTGCTCTTGTTTGCATGGCGGCTCCTGCGCCGGCTGACGAGGTTCGATATGCTGTCGGGTGCCGTGGCCGGATTGGCCTTGGCAGCGGCCTTTAATCTGCAAACCTTCGGCATTCGGCTGACGACGCCCGGAAAGGCCGGACTGTTTACCGGCACGGCAGTACTCTGGACTCCCTTCCTTTATTTCCTGTGGAGCCGAAAGCCACTGCGCGCCGATACGATCATCAGCGCTTTGATTGTTTTTGCCGGGCTGGCGTTGTTTTCATGGAAGGATTCCTTCGATTTCATCGGATTAAATGCCGGAGATTTGTTGACTCTCGGCGGGGCTTTGTTTTTTGCCGTCCACATCATGGTGGTCGACCGTTATCACCGAAACAGCAAATCGGAGCTGCCTGTGTCGATTTTTGTCATGATGCAGCTGTTTGTCGTAGGGATCGTCACGCTAAGCTTTGCCGCTCCCTTGGAGCCCCTCCCGTCCGCTCTTTCCCCATACGGTTGGTTTGCCTACGGATTTGATTTGCTGTTCGGCACATTATTGGCCTATATGGGTCAAATCTATGCGCAGAAATACGCCCATCCGGCGCATGCCGGGATTATTATCACCTTTGATTCGTTCTTTGCGTATCTTTTTTCGTGGTGGCTGTGGGGAGAAAACCTCACCGTTCGCATGTGGGCCGGAATCTTCATGTTTGTCTTGGGCTTGCTGGTTGCGGAGGCGGGGCCCTATATCGGATTTCCGATGCGGGCAAAGCGGAAATCGTCGAAGCATGGAAGCGACTTGGCATAATTATTGCTTTATTGCAAATCAAGAAAGAAATCGAACCGAAACTATTCATATTTGCATAGTATTTCACAATATAATTCAGAAAAGAGGAGCGGACTGCCAGGAAAATCCATAGTAAACCATGATTTTTTATATTACAATCAATTCTAATAAATTATTTTATTGAAAAATTTCAATTTATTCAAAAATGGGTAATTATTCATTTCTGCATAGAATCTAAAATCATACATCAAGGAGTGGTCGTGTTTGGAAGGCAATGAATCGAAGAAAAGATGGCAGAGCTTTGCGCCGATCTGGACGCTGTCCCCTGCGACGGTCTGGATGCTTGTCTTTTTGTTTGTTCCGCTGGTGTTGGTGCTGTTCGTCAGTTTTATGTCAAGAGGCGTGTACGGCGGCATCGATTACACGTTTACTTTGGATAATTACAAGCGCTTTTTTGATTCGCTGTATTTTATGATGTTTTTGGAATCGATTCTGGTCGCTTTCATAACAACGTTTGCCTGCGTGATTTTCGGGTATCCATTTGCCTACCTGATTGCCCGCTCGCCAGTGAAATACCGGACGATCTTGATGTTTTTGGTCATTATCCCTTTCTGGACGAATTCATTGATCCGCACTTATTCATGGATCGTTCTGCTGCGCACGGAGGGAGTGATCAACTCGCTGTTTCTGCATTATCATTGGATATCGCAGCCGCTGAACCTTTTATACAACAATGGCGCGGTATTGATCGGACTCATCTACACGTTGTTCCCGTTTATGGTCCTGCCCTTGTATGCTTCCATTGAAAAGCTGGATATATCGCTGCTGGAGGCCGCCAGTGATTTGGGAGCCAAAGGATGGCAGACGTTTATTAAGGTAACGCTGCCTTTGACCATGCCCGGGGTAGTGGCCGGCTCCATATTGGTGTTTATTCCGACAATGGGCCTGTTCTTCATACCCGATTTGTTGGGGGGAGCCAAGACGATGATGATCGGAAACCTGATCAAAAATCAATTTTTGACGGCGAGAGACTGGCCGTTTGGTTCAGCCCTTTCGATCATCCTCATTGTCGCCACGATGTTGATGATTGCAGGGTATTTCAAATTCTCCGGCGGGAAAAAAGAAGATTTGGAGTTGATATAGATGACGCTTTCAAAACTGGCCGCGAGGACCTATGGAGCTTTAATCTATGGGTTTTTGTATCTTCCGATATTGATTCTCGTAATTTTCTCGTTCAATGACTCCAAATTGAATGCGGTATGGACCGGGTTTACCTTCAAATGGTACGGATCGCTGTGGCAGAATGCCAACGTTCTGCATGCGGCCAAAATAACGCTGATCGTTGCATTTGCTTCAACCCTGCTGTCGGTTATCTTCGGCATTCTGGTGGCGGTGGGCATGTACCGGTACAAATTCAAAGGCAAATCGGTTTTGGACGGTATGCTTAATGTCCCGCTGGTTCTCCCGGAAATTGTAATGGGGATTTCCCTTCTGGCTTTTTTCTCCATGATGAAACTGCCATTGGGGATTGCGACGCTGATTATCGCGCACGTTACATTCAGCATTCCTTACGTTATTGTGGTCATTCGCGCGCGCTTGCAGGGTTTTGACAAATCCGTCGAAGAAGCGGCGATGGACTTGGGGGCGAATGAATGGAAAACCTTCCGGCTGATCACCCTGCCGATCATTCAACCCGCTATCATAGCAAGCGCCTTGCTTGCGTTTACGATTTCCATTGATGATGTGATCGTCAGTTTCTTTGTCGCCGGTCCCGGGAGCACGACGCTGCCGCTGCAAATTTTCTCGATGGTGCGTTTCGGAGTGACGCCGGAGATCAACGCATTATCGACGATCATGCTGGCGGCTACCTTGTTTGTCGTCATCCTAAGCGAGCTTCTTCAGAAAAAACAAACGTAAAAAAGGATGGGTATTGTGCAAATCAACATTGCGGCTGTGCAGTTTCGGTTGAAGAGCATTCACAGCAAGGAGGAGTTTTTCCGCCAAGTTGAGGACTACATACAGCAGGCGTTGACGCATGAACCGCATTTCATCGTGTTTCCTGAATTGTTCACGGCGGAATTGGCTGCGATTCAGCCGAAAGCGCCTTTTGAGGTCGTCCGGGACATCAACGATTATTTGCCCGATTATCTTGATTTTTTTACCCGCTACAGCAAGCAATATCAGGTTTATATCGTCGCCGGAACGATCATCGTCAAAGATGACGGCGGCGACTATGTAAATCGCGCATATCTTTTTCGGCCGGATGGAACTAACGTATATCAGGACAAAATCCACTTGACTCAGTGGGAAGCGCTTGAATGGGATCTAAAGCAGGGCAACGAGCTTCACGTCTTTGATACCGAGCATGGAAAGGTTTCCTTGCTGACGTGTTACGATATCGAGTTTCCGGAATTGTCCCGATATGCCGTATCCAAGGGGGCGGTGATTCTTTTTTCCCCGTCCAGCACAGCCTCCCGACAAGGATTATACCGGGTCAAATCCTGCGCAAAAGCGCGGGCGATCGAGAACCAGTGCTTTGTTGTCGTAACGGGAACAACCGGCACGATCGATGAAATGCCTGATTTCAAGAACAACTTTACAACCGGGGGCATCTATGCTCCATGCGATGCGTATTTTCCGTCCGAGGGTGTGATTGCGGAAGGAATCGAGAATGAGGAAATGATTGTTTCAGGCGCGGTAGATATGGAGGCGCTGCATCTCTCCCGAAGCACGCTCACCAACATATCGACGCCGCTGCTGAAAAATATGCGCAACGATTTGTATTCCGTGGAATTCAAAGCATAGACGTCCTATGCCATTTCCATGGCACCAGTGGGTGATGAAAATGGCAAGTTGAAGCGCCCTTGAAGAATTCGCATTGAATTGCTGATTTTTAGCGGAAGCGAATTTTCAAGATAGGTGCGGCATGAAAACATCAAAGGGAAGTGAATTCATGGATTTGGTATCCGTTTGGGAAGCGACGGCCAATCCCTCAAAACCGCGTTCGTCGTTAGAGGGAGACCACTACTGCGACGTTGTGGTGATCGGAGCCGGCTTTACGGGACTTTCCACAGCTTATCATTTACAGAAAAATAACACCCGAACCATTGTATTGGAACAGTCCAAAGTAGGCGCCGGAGGCAGCGGGAGAAACGGCGGGCAGATTCTCACAGGCTATCTCCATTCCATGAGCGCTTTGGTCAAACAAAAGGGTCTGGATGCGGCCAGACAGATGCTGCAAATGTCCCTCGATTCCATCGCATTGATTGAAAGCATCACGCAGGAGAACGGCATTTCATGCTCGTTCCAAAGAAAAGGCCATTTGGCAGCTGCCTACAAACCCTCTCATCTGGAGGAACTGAAAAAAGAACAGCAAGCCCTTCAACGGGACTTCAATTATTCCGTCAAAATCGTCGAGAAGCGGGATTTGCCGAATGAACTGAAAACGGATTTTTATTTCGGCGGCTCCATTGACGAGACCAGCGCTTCGTTCCACCCGATGAATTATGCTTTGGGATTGGCGGAGGCCGTGGAGAATCAGGGCGGAACAATCTTCGAACGCTCGCCCGCGCGCTCCATCGAGCGGGATGCGCAAAACAGGGTTGTGGTGAAGACGGAACACGGCAGGGTTATTGCCAATGAGCTTGTCATTGCCACGAATGCCTACTCTGGTAATCTGCATCCGCTCATTTCGAAAACGATCATTCCCGTGGAAAGCATCATGATCGCCACAGAGCAGCTGCCCGAAAAACTGGCGCAGTCCTTGATTCCGCAAGATCGGTCCGTCTATGACACCAAATACATGCTTTATTATTTCCGGAGAACGCCGGACAACCGGATCGCTTTCGGAGGTTCGGGCAGAACGACGGGAAAGCGGGATGCGCGGGAATTGTTCTTGAATCTGCGCGCTGGCATGGTCAAGGTTTTCCCTGAATTGGAAAAAGCCCGCATCGAGTACAGCTGGAGCGGAAAGGTCGGGTTTACCCGGGAGAGGCTTCCGTATATCGGCAAGCTTAAGGACGGCACGCATTTTGCCTACGGCTATGCCGGTCATGGAGCGGCGATGTCGACCTTGATGGGGAAATTGCTTGCGGCGAACATTCGGCGGGAGCAGCGAGGTGAAGGCAGACAAAATCCGCTGGAAATCAACGAATTGAGGCCGATCCCGTTCTACAGCCAATCCAGCAAAGTTGTCGGTTTGATGAAATACTATTATAAATTTTTGGATTACATTTCATAACATGGACATCTAATTTGGGAGGAATGTTCTTGAGCGAATATATGGTGGAAATCATCGATGTCGTCAAAAGTTTCGGCAGTCACAATGCAGTAAACAATGTTTCGTTCAACGTCAAAAAAGGAGAATTTTTGACGCTTCTCGGTCCCAGCGGCTGCGGCAAGACGACAACTCTGCGGATGATTGCGGGGTTCGAACAGCTCACATCGGGCGAGATTAAAATCGACGGTAAAGATGTCGGAAGGCTGGCTCCGTACGAGCGGGATGTCAACACGGTATTCCAAAGCTATGCGCTGTTCCCGCATATGACGGTGTCCGACAATATTGCCTTTGGTTTAAAAATGAAGAAGAAAAAGAAAGGCGAAATTCAGGAAGAGGTTGAACGGGCGTTGAAGCTTGTTCAGCTCGAGGGATTTGCGAAAAGAAAACCCGATCAGTTGAGCGGCGGTCAAAAGCAAAGGGTCGCGATTGCCCGGGCGCTTGTCAACAATCCGAAGGTTTTGCTGCTGGATGAGCCTTTGGGCGCATTGGATTTGCAACTGCGCAAGCAAATGCAGATTGAATTGAAGCATCTGCAGCAGCGATTGGGAATAACCTTTATTTACGTCACCCATGATCAGGAGGAAGCGTTGACGATGTCTGACCGGATCGCCATCATGAACGGCGGAAATCTGGAGCAAATCGGCGGGGCCAGCGACGTATACGAGAAGCCGAGAACCAAATTCGTCGCGGGATTTATCGGCGAAACGAATCTGTTTACCGGCAAAGTGCTTGCCGTCGACAGCAATCAGGCGCTTGCCGATATTGAAGGCAGCCGGATTCCGATCAAAGCGGCAAACGGACTGAAGCCGCAGGACGAAATCATTCTGACGGTCCGGCCGGAAAGAGCATGGCTCGAAAAACAGCCGTCAGAAGGAACCCCGCATCTGCAAGGAGAGTTCGTCGAAAAAATCTATATCGGTTCTGTAGTGAAGTCGGTGCTTAAATTAGCGAGCGGCAGACAGGTCACGATCAGTGAATCTCCCTCCAAAGTGACGGAGCTCGCCGTCGGTGAAACTGCTTATGTCTATTGGGACTTGGGGAAAGCGGAAGTGCTGACGAAATAAAAAGGATGAAGGAAGGAACTGAAAAAGTGATCAAAAGGTTGAAATTGCATGGATCACCAAAGGAAATCGGGGAAATGCACGGCCGGGAAGGCAGGGCCGAAATACTGCGCAGCATGGAAACCTACGAGGCTCTCTTTTATGAATACAAGCAAATCAGCTGGAAGAAAGCCAAAACGATCGCTTTGGAGCATGTGGAAGCGATCCGTTCCTATGACGAACAGCTGATCGAAGAAATGGAGGGGGTTGCCAGAGGCTCCGGCTTGGATTTCGAAGATATCCTCGCGTTGAACGCGAGAAGCGAAATTGCTCTGGCAGGCCGCAAAAAAAAGGCGTTTGCGGACGGATGCACCGCAGTCGGCGTGTTCCCGCCGATTTCGAGCGATACGATCATCGGACAAAATTGGGATTGGAAGGCCAGGCAGAAGGAAAGCCTGCTGCTGCTGGAAATCGAACTGGCGGATAAACCGGCCATTACCATGTTGACGGAAGGAGGGATCATCGGAAAAATCGGCATGAATTCAGCGGGAGTCGGTGTTTGCTTGAATGCGCTGATTACGAATAAAAGATCCAAGCAGGTGCCTATTCACTTGGGTTTGCGCAGTGTGCTGAATTCCCGTTCCCTGCATGAGGCGATTTCGAAGATAAATCACGGGCAAATGGCTTCGACCGCGAATTTCCTGATCGGAGCCGCTGACGATGAGGGTAATGGGATGGCCGTGAGCATTGAGGTATCCCCGGTCGGCATCGATCTGTTGGACAACAGCGGAGGCAAGATCGTCCATACCAATCACGTTTGCTCCGCAGACTTGAAGAACAGCATTGCGGATCTGAACGAATTTATATTTGAGGATTCGATGCTTCGCAAAAAACGAGCCGAGCAATTGCTGGGCATGAGCCAGCACGCGGGAGATGCGGTGGATGAGCGGAAGCTGAAGAAGCTGTTTTCCGACACGTTTAATGCGCCGAATTCGATCAATCACTATGAAAACCCGCGGGTTCCGGAGCATCGCCGGATGGAAACGGTCTTTTCCATAGTCATGAATCTTTCCAAAAAACAGATGCACTTATGCGTAGGCAAACCGACACCCGAAGGATACGCAATGGTTTAACAAATTCACATCCATTTCCATTGGATAAAACAGAAGGGGCATATTTATGTCAGGTATTGATTTGAGGAAATTCGAAAAGAAAATCATCCTGAGAAATATTCGAAAAGAAGACATTGACGAAATCATTCAATTGCAAACGGTTTGCTTCCCGGGAATGGAAACCTGGACCCGGGAACAGCTGGAAAGCCATATCGATATTTTTCCCGAAGGACAGTTCTGCGTCGAATACGACGGCAAGATTATCGGTTCGTGTTCAAGCTTGATCATTGACTTCGAAGAGTATGACGACAAGCATTCCTACAACGAAATTACGGACGACGGCTATATTCGCAATCATGACCCGGAAGGCCAGAATTTGTACGGAATCGAAGTCATGGTTCATCCGGAATACCGGAGAATGAAGATCGGGCAGCGGCTGTATGAAGCACGCAGGAAGCTGGTGCAGGAGAAAAACCTGGAGAGCATCATCATCGGAGGGCGCATTTCCAATTACCATAAGTATGCGGATGTCATGTCCCCCAGAAAATACGTCGAACAGGTGCTGCAGCAAAAGCTTTACGATCCGCCGCTCACCTTTCAGATGATGAACGGCTTCGTATTGAAGCGGATCAATGCCAATTATTTGCCCGATGATGCCCAATCCTTGAATTACGCCACATTGATGGAGTGGAACAATCCGGATTATTTGCCCAAATCCAGACGCTATTATAAACGTTCATTTCCGGTTCGGATATCCGTCATCCAGTACATGTTGAAAAAAATCGAAAGCTTTGACGACTTCGTCAAGCAGTGCGAGTATTTCGTCGATGCCAGCTCGAATTCCCGCTCCGATTTTGCCGTATTTCCGGAAACGTTCACGACGCAATTGCTGTCTTTCCTCGATGAGACGATTCCCAGCAAGCAGGTGCACAAGCTCACCGAGTTTACCGAGCAATACATTGAAATGTTCACCGATTTGGCCGTGAAATACAACATCAACATCATAGGCGGCTCGCATTTTGTGAAGGAGCAAGACGACGGAATCTACAATGTCGCCTATCTGTTCAGAAGGGATGGAACCATCGAACGGCAGACCAAAATTCATATTTCCAACGAGGAGCGCCGCTGGTGGGGAGTGCAGGCAGGGAAAAAAGTTCAAGTATTCGATACGGACTGCGGAAAAATCGCCATCCTCATCGGCTATGACATTATTTTTCCGGAGCTGGCGCGCATGGCCATTGACCAGGGAGCACAGATCATTTTCACGCCGTTCAGCTCGGAGGATCAGCAAGGCTATTTGCGAATTCGATATTGCGCCCAAGCGAGAGCGGTGGAGAACCAGGCTTATACCGTCATTGCCGGGACGATTGGAAATATGACGCATGTCGAGCATTTGGATGTGCAGTATGCGCAATCCGGCATTTATTCTCCGTCGGACTATACGTTCCCCGGGGACGGAGTTGTAGGGGAGTGCAATCCCAATATCGAAACGATTGTGGTCGGCGAGGTCGATTTGGAATTGATCCGGCGCAACCGCAATACGGGTTCCGTTACTCCGTTAAAGGATCGGCGGAATGATGTGTACCGGGTAATAACAGTCAATTAGGGCTCGCGATGAAATTAGTTCCACTTTTGGCGGGAAAGTATCAAGCGGTTTAATTGATCTTTGCCACCAAAATTAGTGGAAGTTATTTCATCGCGATGCCCAAGGGCTCGCGGCCCTAAGCATGAAGTCCATATTGGGGGTGTTGGGGAAAATTTTCATGATTTTCGGATTCGAAGAAGCAGGAACAGGGTGAAAACAAATTATTTTAAGGGGGAACAGTACGCATGACAGTTAAGAATTTGAGAATTTCATTGCTGATTTTGATTTTGGTATTGTCAACGGTGCTGACAGCTTGCGGATCAAGCTCCAATCAAAGCGCCGAATCCAACGGGGGAGGGCAGCAATCGGCCGCTCCCGCCCAGCAATCCGCGGCGCCGGCTGAGAGCGCAGCTCCTGCGGCACCTGCAGCAACGACGGAAAATAAGCCCGTTCCGAAGCCGGCTAACGACAAAAGCGATACGGAAAAAGTAGTCAACGTATTCAACTGGTCGGAGTATTTGCCGGATACGGTCATTAAGCAGTTCGAGCAGGAAACGGGCATTAAAGTCAATTATGACACGTATTCCTCCAATGAAGAAATGATGGCAAAGCTGTCGGCGGGGAACGCGGGTTACGATATCAGTGTGGCTTCCACGTACTATGTTGAAGTCTTAAGAAAAAGCGATATGCTGCTGCAAATCGATAAAACCCGGCTGCCGAATATGAAGAACCTCGGAAAAAGTTTCCTGGGACTTTACTTTGACCCGAATAACGATTACTCCATCCCTTATATGTGGGGTAAAGTCGTGATCGCGTACAACACCAAATTGGTGGGCAAAGAAATTACATCCTATCGCGATCTGTACGATCCGATGTTTAAAAACAATCTGGTTTTGCTCGATGACGTTCGTTCCATGGTGGGTGTAACTCTGGCCATGCTGGGATATGATCAAAATTCGACGGATCCCAAGCAATTGGATGAAGCGAAGGCAGAGCTAATGAAGTTGAAGTCGAATATCAAAGCGTTTGACAGCGACAGCCCGAAAACCAAGCTGATCAGCGGCGACGTCAAGGCAGGCATCGTGTGGGATGCCGAGGGTTGGCTGGCTCATGACGCGAATAAAGATATTAAAGTGGTATATCCGAAGGAAGGCATGAACTTGTGGCAGGATAACTTCGTCATACCGAAGGATGCGCCGCATTATACGAATGCGTTGAAATTCATCAATTTTATCCTGCGCCCGGAAATCAGTGCCGAGGTTTCCAAGACGTATCCGTACGGGAATCCGAACGAAGAAGCGCTCAAGCTGCTGCCGAAGGAAATTCTTGATAAAATCGTGGTTCCGGAATCGGAATTGAAAAAAGGCCAATATAATCGCGATGTCGGCAAAGCGACCGTTCTCTATGATCGGATCTGGTCTGAGCTGAAGCAGTAAGGGCTCGCGAGGAAATTAGTTCCACTTTAGTGGAAGCTATTTCATCGCGATGCCTAACCGTCCGTTACAAGGTCTAATCATACTTTCAACCGCATGTGATTTTTGCCAAGCGAAGCGGGGCTGAGAGCCTGGAGAAACACGAACAAGATATCGGGTCGGCTTCGCTTGGCGGCATTGTGCGGGGTGGGAATATCAGGAAGATGTATATTCATAAAGGAGGAGGCTTCATCATGCTGCATTTGAAAATGTATATTGATGGGAAATGGGTGGATGCGCAAAGCGGTGCAACCCGGGAGGTAATAAATCCGGCTAACGGTGAAGTGATCGCTGTGGCGACGGAAGGCGGAGCGGAAGATGCCCGATTGGCCATTGCAGCGGCCAGACGCGCGTTCGATTCGGGAGTTTGGTCCGATATGCCGGCAGTGGAACGCGGCAAATACCTGTTGAAAATTGCTAACAAGCTGGAGGAAAAAGCGGAAGAGCTGAAGGTTTTGGAGACGATGGATTGCGGCAAGCCGCATCGCGAATCCGAGTTCGATATTGCGGATGCGATCAACTGCTTCCGGTATTATGCGGGAATCGTTACCAAGCCCGACGGCCAAACCTACCATGTATCCGATCCGATGCAGGCCATGGTAGTCAGAGAACCGGTCGGCGTATGCGGGCTGATCGTTCCTTGGAATTATCCCCTGCTCATGGCTATTTGGAAGGTGGCTCCCGCATTGGCCGCCGGAAATACGATCGTGCTGAAGCCGTCGGAGATCACGCCGGTGACGTCCATTAAATTGTTCGAAATTATGGAGGAGGTCGGCATCCCCGCAGGAGTGGCCAATCTCGTTTTGGGAGCGGGGGCGACAGCAGGCAATGAAATTGCGGAAAGCCATCTGGTCGACATGGTTTCCTTCACGGGAGGCACCGCAACGGGCCGCCATATCATGAAGGCCGCTGCCGGAAACTTGAAGAAAATATCCCTGGAGCTTGGCGGCAAATCTCCGAATATTGTTTTTGCCGACGCCGATTTTGAAACGGCTGTGGATTTTGCCATGTTCGGCATTTTTGCAAACTCCGGTCAGGTCTGCTCTGCGGGCTCGCGGCTGTTGATCGAAGAAAGCATCCATGACAGGTTTGTTGAAAGATTGGTGGAAAGAACCCGGCAAATCCGGGTGGGTGCGGGGGATGCCGCCGAAACGGAAATGGGGCCGCTGGTCAGCAAACAGCACATGGAAAAAGTATTGGGCTATATCAAGCTCGGCGTGGAAGAAGGGGCCCGACTGGTATGCGGCGGAAACCGGATGACGGGGGGAGGCTACGAACAGGGGTGCTTTGTCGAACCGACAATTTTTGTGGATGCGGCTCCAAATATGAGAATTGTTCAAGAAGAAATTTTCGGACCGGTACTGGTCGTGCAAAAATTCAAGGACGAGCAGGAAGCGATTGCCTTGGCCAACGGAACGGTTTACGGTCTGGCCGGCGGCGTTTTCACGCAGGACGGCGCCAAAGCGATGCGCGTCATCAAAGCGCTTCGTGCCGGCATTACTTGGATTAATACGTATCACCCGACTTATAATGAAGCGCCTTGGGGCGGTTACAAGCAGAGCGGCATCGGCCGCAGTCTGGGAACGTACGGTTATGAAGAGTTCACTGAAGTAAAGCAAATCAATATCAATTTGCAGGTCGAGCCGATCCGTTGGTTTGAAAACTAACTACAGAAAGGTGACACATTATGATAAATTCGGCAGCTACGAATTCATATGCGGAAATCAACGAGTATATTAAAAAAGTGCTTTCTCTGATCGAGAAAGATAAAGTGACGAAGGATGAAGCGGATTGGGTCATCCGGGAAACCGTCGATAATTTTCGGGAGCATGTCAATCCGGGATTTCTTGATTACCGCAAAACCGTAACGAAGGATACTCAATTCGCGGCCGTTGAATGGAGCGATTCCGGAAGCACGTTTACCGATGTGTCCGGGAAAAAATACATCGATTGCCTGGGCGGATTCGGAATATACAATGTCGGGCACCGCAATCCGAAGGTGATGAAAGCAGTCATGGATCAATTGAACCGCCAGGCGCTTCACAGCCAGGATTTGCTGGACCCCCTGCGCGCAATGCTGGCCAAAATTTTGGCGGACATCACACCCGGAGATTTGAAATATTCGTTTTTCGTCAACAGCGGAACGGAAAGCGTGGAAGCGGCACTGAAGCTTGCCAAAGCCTATTCGGATCGGACCACCTTCATTTCCACGACCCGCGCGTTCCACGGCAAAAGCCTGGGATCGTTGTCGGCGACGGCCAAAGCCGTATTCCGCAAGCCGTTCCTGCCGTTAATCAACGGATTCAGGCACGTTCCGTACGGCGATATCGAGATGATGCGAAAAACGATGGAGTCCTGCGCCTTGGTGGGCGAAGATGTGGCTGCCGTCATATTGGAGCCGATTCAGGGAGAGGGCGGCGTCATTCTGCCTCCGGACGGCTATCTGCAGCAGGTTCGCGAGCTGTGCGACGAATTCGGGGCGCTGTTGATTTTTGATGAAGTGCAAACGGGAATGGGCCGTACCGGAAAAATGTTTGCGGCCGATTTGTATGGAGTGGTGCCGGATATTCTGTGTCTGGCCAAAGCGTTTGGCGGCGGGATCATGCCGGCGGGTGCGGTAGTGGCGAAGGAGAAAGTGTTCAAAAGCTGGTTTGCGAATCCGTTCATTCATACGACGACGTTTGGAGGCAATCCGCTGGCGTGCGCAGCTGCAATCGCCACGTTCAATGTCCTCATTGAAGAGAATTTGCCGAAAAGAGCCGCAGAGGTTGGAGCGTATTTGCTGGATAAATTGCAAAAGGTTGCAGCCGATTTTCCCGATAAAGTCATGGAGGTACGCGGCAAGGGTCTGCTGATCGGGATTGAATTCCATACCGACCAGATCGGCTTTGATGTGTCCAAAGGCATGTTTGACAACGGCGTGCTTGTGGCCGGTACGCTGATCAATTCGAAAACCTTCCGGATTGAACCTCCTTTGACGATTTCTTATGAAGAAGTGGATACCGTTGTCGAAACGCTCATTCGCGTATTGAAGAGCGTCAAAGTGTAATGGGTTTCTAAGCATGAGCAATGGAGTGATGAAATGATTTCAGCCAGAACTGCATATACGGCCCCCCTTGATGTATCGGTCGGAGAAGTATGGTCGCTCATGTCCAAATATAATGAAACGTTCATCTTCATTACGGATCCGAATGAGGGTCATGAAATTGTCGGATATATTCGCAGCACTGACATTATGCCGTTGACGGAGACGAAGGAAGCGATGCATCAGCAACTGCAGCAGATCCCTTTTCACACCAATCTTATGTTTATTCCGGAAAAAGCCGACGTCTTGGACTTTTTTAAGGTGTTCGGCGAGGAAGTGGTCGTGATCGTCGATGAAACGGAAAGACTAAAGGGCTATTTGCAGCGTGAGGATATTCTGTATCATTTGCTGACGAGCCAGTCCTCCGGGACAGATTGGATTCGATCCCTGCTGAATTCGATTCCGATGGGAATCATCATTACCGATATGTACGGGAGAATTCAAAATTTCAGCTCGGAAGCGCTGCGGATGCTCAAAATATCGCCGGAGCAGTTAAGGGCGCAAAGCATAGGCGAGCTGTTGGATAAGGAAGCTTTTCATAAGACGATCGACCATGGCGAGACCATTTTGAATTTTATTATCCTGAAGGAAGGCTTTGGGGTTCTGGCCGATTTTGGACCGATCCGGAATCGGAAGGGCAGTGTCATCGGGGCGATCATTGTCCTGCAGGATTTGCCGTATATCGAAAATATGGCAATGGAATTGGAGTATGTCAAAAACCTCAATATGGATTTGCAAGCGATTCTGTCCTCGATTTATGATCAGATCATTGTGATCGACGATCGGGGGGTCCTGCTCAGGCACAGCGGGAATTTGATGAAGGATTTCATTCATACGGAACGGACCGACCTGGTCGGCATCAATTTGATGGAATTGGAGGGGGAAGGCAGCTTCTTCTCCTCCATAGTGAAGATGGTAATCGATAGGAAAAAGAAAATTTCCGTTACGCAGGAAACTTATGCGGGGAAAACCTTTCTTGCGGTGGGCAACCCGGTTTTCAACGAGCGGGGCAAGCTGGAACGGATCGTGATCGCGCTGCGGGACATCACGGAGAATCTGATGCTGAAAGAGGAGCTTCGCCACATCCGGAAAGAATCGGAGAAGTATAAGAAAGAATTGGAGAACCTGCGGAACCGCAGAGGATATAACCTCAATCAGCAGCTGGTTTATGGAAGCGAAAAAATTGAGAAACTCATGAAATACATTAAAAAAATATCGAACGTATCTTCCACTGTGCTGCTGACCGGTGAATCCGGGGTGGGGAAAGAAGTATTCGCCCGCGCCATACACGAGTTGGGGCCCAGGAGAAACAAGCCGTTTATCAAGGTGAATTGCGGAGCGATTCCGGAAACGCTGCTTGAAAGCGAGCTGTTCGGCTATGAAAAAGGGGCTTTTACGGGGGCGAATTCCAGTGGGAAGCAAGGCTTTTTCCAATTGGCCGATAACGGTATTCTGTTTTTGGATGAGATCGGAGAATTGCCGCTCAATCTTCAGGTGAAATTGCTGCGGGTGCTTCAAGAACGGGAGGTTACACCGGTAGGCGGGACGAAAATCGAGAAAATCGACGTGCAAATCATTGCCGCGACCAATAAGGATTTGGAAAAAATGGTCGATGCCAAACTATTTCGCGAGGATTTATTCTACCGCTTGAATGTGCTGCCGGTGCACATTCCTTCCCTAAGGGAAAGGCCAGAGGATATCCCGTATTTGAGCTTGCATTTTCTGCAAATTTTCAATGAAAAATACCAACGAACCAATCAGCTCTCACAGGATGCTCTAGATTTGCTGGAATCCTATTCGTGGCCGGGAAATGTCCGCGAACTGCAAAATATCATCGAACGAATTTCCGTCACGGCGGAGGATGAATTGATCGGAGCGGAGCAAATCCTGCCCATGCTGAAAAAAATCGCGAAAATGGATGCCCCCGGATCAGGTGCGCCCGCTATCATTCCATTGAAGGAAGCTATTCAGCAGGTGGAAGAAAACTTGATCGAAATGGCCATGAACCGGTACAGCACGACGTTGAAAGCGGCGGAAGTGTTGGGCGTCAGCCAATCCACGGTGAGCAGGAAGTACAACGAGATACTGAATAAACGGAAGCAGGGTGAGAGAGATTGAGCATTAACAGCGACATCATCAGCCCGTTCGATGGCGTGATTCATCAGGTGAATTTTCAAACCGGAGATACGGTGAAAGAAGGCGACGTGCTGTTTTCCATCTCCGTGAAGGGAGTGGAATTGGATATTCTCTCCCCGTTAGATGGCAGATTGGACAAAATCGAAGTGAGCAGCAAGGATCCGGTCATTCCCGGGATGGTATTGGCGACGATCGTGGAATAAGCCCCGGGACCGCCGGGGACCTGGAGCCGGGCCGGGTATAGGGAGCGGGACGAATCGCTAATGTTCAAGTCAGCCTGACCGTTTGTCCGGGTTTCAGGACCTTCCCCGGGATGCCAATTCGTTTCAGAGCTGCGACAAATTTATATGGGTTTTGGCGGATCACCGGGAAGGAATTGTAATGAATCGGGATCACCAATCGCGGTGACAGCCATTTAGCCGCCTGGACTGCTTGTTTCGGGCCCATCGTGTAAACATTACCGATGGGCAGAAAGGCGGCGTTGATGTCGTTGCGATTGCCGATGACTTTCTTCATGTTATAGAACAATCCTGTATCCCCGGCGTGATAGATGGTTTTACCACCCATTCGGATCACAAACCCGGCGGGCGCGCCCGCATAAATGATTTGTTTTTGCTTCTCTCAGATCACGGAAGAGCTGTGCAGCGCCTCTGTCACTTTGACGGTTCCGAAAGGAAACCTGCGGCTGCCGCCGATATTCATCGGAAACGTTCGGACGCCTTTCCGGCCAAGATAAGTCGCCAGCTCGTAAACGGCGATGATGGTGGCCCGATTCCGCTTGGCAATGGCAAGCGCATCGGCGATGTGATCCTCATGACCATGCGTCAACAGAACATATTGCACATGAATATCCTTAAGCTTCACGGTTGCCAGCGGATTTCCCGTTATCCAGGGATCGATGACGATCGAGTGCCTTCTGTCTGAAATTTGCACTCCGGATTGTCCCAAAAAGCGGATGCGTATACTCATGATAACCTCCCGATATGGATGTGCTGCGACAGGCGCGCATGATTCATTCTATGCCCGGCCATATCTTGTTGGAAGAGGTGTTTGTCCTTTCCGCGTTCCAAGAAAAGAGCCCGCTTTGAGCGGGTTATTCTCAGGCGGGTTCTTTTTGTGATTTTTTATTTTCGTTAAAGGATAGCAGTACGGTAAGTGTAAAATTTCAAACAAGCAAAAGAAATGGAACGAGGATAAGGAATCGCTCCCCTTGGATAAAATAACAAGGCGTGGAAAACTGTGAAAAAGCAACCATCTCCAAACATCATTCCATTCAAGGGGGTTCATCCTATGCCTGATCGGAACGACAGCTATTCCGACTCCGACAATAACGGCCAAAGACGCGCCAAAGAGCGAGGCGGGGAACATCGCAGCGGAAGGTTGAGCGGGTTCAAAAATTCGACGTCCGAAGGCGGCGCATACCCGACTGAATATACCAGTCGGATCGAAGAAGAGCAGGAACCAAAGGAGTAGAACGACAGAATACCCCGCCAGAACGACGGGCAGCTCTTCAAGAACGGCTTGGGCTGCCCGTCGTTTGATTGGGGGAATCCTGCATCAGGATTCGATGAGTAACCGGTTATTTCTCTTTGGGATTGTGCCCGATGTGTACTTGAAAGGCGCCGCCCATCTGTAGGGACATGCCATTCGGATAAGCGCCCGTCGGGTGAAAGCTCGAACCGGTCAAAGCGCATATTTTCTCCCAAGCGGGAAAAAAGGAAAGGGAACGATCGCGGCTGATCGGGATAATGACATGCTCGGGGCATACCTTTGCGAGGGTGCCCTTGGTCATGGCATCCTTCATGCCGTGATGGGGCGCTTTCCACACGCTTGAACGCAAATCGGTGCGCTGCGACAGCACTTTCCATTCGGCCTCCGGCATGTCGGCGCCAAACAGGATCGACTGCTGCGGATGATGCTCCGCAATCAACCGGTATACGGAGCTGTCGTGATTGGACAGCTCAAAAAAACGGCAAAGCCACGTTTCCCTTTCTCGATCGTCAAGCTCCTCCGAAGCGGTCAGCCTTTGCAACGCATTCCTGGCCGGCAGCGCATCCGCCGGCGTCGGATACAGATGAAGCAGTTTATAGCCCTCGCGAGCCCAGACGACATGACCTGTCTCCGCCCATTCATCCCGCCAAAAAATCTTTGTCCCTTTCTCCTGCAGCATCCGAATCAACAGCAAATAGTCGGCAATCAACCGGATAGTACGGGAAGCGAGCGGTTGTCCTTCCGATCCTTCCGTCTCCGTGTTCGTTTCCGGCGTTTCCATTTCCAGTGGTGCGAATGGGCGATAGGGAAGTACGGCATGGCGGACCTGTTTGGATTTTGCCACGTCCAACAATCCATGCAAATGATCCTCGTGCAGATGAGTCAGAATCATCCACTCGAGCGTTTCAAAGCCCCGGCGGTCCATCCAGCGGTCAGGGGAATCCTCCTGATCGGAAGGATTTCCGTCCCCGCCGTCAATCAGCGTCAAAGCTCCGGAAGGCAGCTCGATAATATGGGCGTCTCCCCAACCGACATTCAAAAAATGTACGCGGGCCGTCATGCCGTTCCCACCTCCCCGGGGGCAAACCGGAAGGCGCGGCTTAGCGGAATCCGGATTTCGTAGCGGCCCGGAGAAGCCGGCGCATCCATATCCAAGAACAGCATTTGTCCGCCGATATCAACAACGTGCCGGTATTTGGAGCCGACAAAAAGATGCTCCTTAACCGTTCCCGTAAGGATAAATTGATCCCCGTTCGTCTTCACTTCCGGCAATGAAGATGGGGAGACGGCGAATGAGGAGACAGAGGTCAAGTCCGCAGCGGCAGGCGGGATCGTTCCAACAAGCGGGGCTGCGGCTTCAGCTTGGATTGCCCTTTCAACGGGTGTTACCCGTTCAACCGGGACCAGCTTCGGATCCTCGGAGCGCACCACCAGACGCTGATGCTGTCCGCCGATCTTGACATCCAGCGTATTGCTTTCGCCGAGAAAATGCGCCACAAAGTAGGAAGCCGGCGAACGATATACTTCCTCGGGGGTTCCGGCTTGCTCGATGCGCCCGTCTTTCATGACCACAACAAAATCGGCCATCGAAAGCGCTTCTTCCTGATCGTGTGTGACATAGACTGCCGTAATCCCGAAGGACTGCTGGATGCTGCGGATTTCCACCCGCAGCCGCTGCCGGACCTTGGCGTCCAGATTGGACAAAGGCTCATCCAACAGCAGCACCTCCGGCTGGATGACCAGCGAACGGGCCAAGGCGATGCGCTGCTGCTGGCCGCCGGAATACTGGGATGGCTTGCGCTTTTTAATGTCGGAAACGTCGATTTCCACTCGCCGCATGACATCGTAAACCCGTTCTTCCCTTTCCTTGCGCGGAACATTCCGCAGCTTTAGACCATATGCCACATTGTCAAAAACGCTCATATGCGGCCATAACGCGTAATTCTGGAAAACCATGGCCGCTCCTCTGGCTTGCGGCTCAAGATCGGTGACGTCCTTGCCACCGAATAAAATTTGCCCGGAATCGACTTTGAGGAAACCGGCGATCGAGCGAAGCAGCGTCGTTTTCCCGCAGCCGCTCGGTCCGACGATCGCGGTCAAGCATTGGTCGGGAAGCTTGAGAGAGATATTGAAAATTCCGCGCTGCTTGGCATAGTTTTTGTTGACATGTTCGATTGTAATTTGCAAATTTAAACCCTCCCAAACGCGGACAGATATTCCGACTTCATGAATCTGTCCAGCAGAACTAACAGCAGAATTCCCGGGATCATCAACAGCAGCGCGGTGACGGAGGCTACCTGCATCTCATATCCCATGGCGGCATTATACATATATATGGGCATCGTCGTGATGAACGGCGCGCCGATCAACAGACTTCCGGTAAATTCATCCAAAGAGTACAAAAAGACGAGCAGGCTGGCTGCGGCGATTCCCGGAAAAGCCAGCGGGAGCGCTATCGTGAAGAAGCTTCGAAGTCTGGAGGCTCCCAGCATGACCGCGGCTTCTTCATAGGCGGGGGCGATGCTTTGGAAGACCGATACCAGCGTCCATACGGAAAAAACCAGCGCGCCGACCAAATGGGTCAGCACGACCCCAGTTAGCGTACCTACCAGATCCCAGCGGTACATGAGCACCATGGCGTTGGTGAAGACCGGCAGCTGGGGGAACGCTTGCGGCAGTAAAAAAATGAGCAGCAGCAGCGATTTTGCAGGTATTTTGAAGCGCGCGAGCATATAAGCGATCGGAACGGTCAGCAGAATGCTCGACAGAGTGACGATTATGGCGATGACGAAGCTGTAGTTCAGCGATTGCAGCATTTTGCCGTCCATCACTTTTTGCCAGTACAGCAGTCCCCAATCGGTGGGGAGAATGTTAGGCCAGTACCACTTTTCGGCAAAAGACCAAAGCAGCAGGCTGGAAATCGGGCCAAATATGATAAACAGGGAAAGAATGTACAAGATCAGCCTTAGTATCATGCGTCCGGGCCGAAATACGCGTTTGGCCGAATGTGCGGTTTGCATGGATGATGCGGTCAGCGTAGATTCGTTCATGCGCGCGACACCGTCCTCAAATAGTAGATTGCCGCGCCCATGGACACGAGATAAGAGATGACGCCAATGGCATTGGCGGCTCCGTAATTATTCTGATAGACGATTTGATAGTAAAGGTCCATCATCAGCACCTGATTTCCCCCGCTGTTGCCCAGCATGGCGGGGATGGAGAAATTGCCGATCATCGAAGTGAACATCAGCACCGAGGCGACGCCGATCGCGCCCTTGCTCATCGGGATCATGATATCGACGATTTGCCAGATCGTCCCGGCTCCGAAGTTGCGCGACGCTTCCAAGTAACCGTTGTTGATGCCGCGAAACGCGCCGAGCACGAGGAGCAGTGAAAAAGCGAGATTTTTCCAGACAAGAGCGGCAACGAGTCCGGCTGTGGAAAAAGCGATGGACGGCATTTGGTCCGGATTGAACCAATTTCCGGTCAAAAATACCAACGCGGAATTCAATGTGCCGTGCGGCGCCAGAAAAACCCGGACGGCGTGACCGACAACCACAAACGGCACGAACAGCGGAATTTTAAACATAAATTCGATCCAGGAACTGTGATGCAGCCGCAAATAGCCAGCCAGCAGCACTGTCAGAACAAGCAGAATAACCAGACTGAGCAAGCTCACCCATACGGTGAACAGCATATCTCGAACATACATTGAGAAGATGAAGCTGTAATTTTCCAGTGTCCAATTCCCGGATTTGTTTTGGAAGCTGGCAATCAGCGAGTGAAAGAAAGGGTAGATAAACAGCACGCCCACTATGGCAACGGCAGGAGCGGCCATTGCCGCTCCTGCCAGCCAGGCGAGGGACGTGGAACGAGACAGAGGACGCAAAGTTCTTGAGGTTTCCATGTCCCACCCTCCGTTCTAATTAAATTTTCAAAGGCTTGGTGCGAGACCGCTCGGCCTTATTTACCACATAAGAATTATATGTTTCCGGTCACTCGGAAAGGTAAAATTCTTATTGGCATGAAAAATCTCCTATAATCGCGGTCTGGCTTCTTTGAAAGACTTCGATAGAAGTTTTTCTTAAAAATCAGCTTAATTTTGTTCGTAGGACGTTTTCAAATCTTTCAAGAAATCGGAAAGCGGGAAGGAAAGGCCGCGTTTGGAAAGATCCTCTGCAGTGACGTCCTTGAACAGTTTGTTTTTGCCTTCCTCGGAAACCTTCGGCAGTACGGCATTGGCGTCGATACCTGGATACCAGCTGTTGTGCTCGACAATGACTTTGGCTTGGGTTTCCGGCGAGGTCAGAAAGTCTGCGTATTGGATTGCCGCATCTTTGTTTTTTGCGTTTTTCGGAATTACAACGTACATCGGTTGGCCTGGGAGACCGGGCTCAATGACCTTCAGGCGCATATTCGGATTCATCCGGCCTTGATCCTTCCACAGGTAGAACATATCCACCCATACCGGGCCCATGTCGATTTCGCCGCGGTTCAGCATATCCAGGGTTCCGTTGTTGCCGTTCGTGTAAGTTACCGGCAGTGCTTTCAGTTCCTTCATGACGGCAGGCCATTTTTGCTCAAGATCCTTCGTGAAAGGTCCTTCCGTCAACTGCTTGTAATCTCCCGTCTTCCAATATGTATAAGCAGTCGTAAAGGCCACTCCGCTCATACCGTTTTTGATTCCGTTGTAGCCAAAGCGCTTCGGATTGCTGTTGATCCATTTGACAAGCTCATCAAAGCTAGCCGGCACTTCCTTGACTTTATCCGGGTTGTAAGCAATCGCTACTTGGCTGTGGAACATCGGGATGACATAGCCTTCGACATTCGCTCCAAGGCTGTTCTTGCTGTCCGAAGAAGTCACGAGATCTTTGTTGGCGGACATCGGCACCCATTTTTCCAGCAGACCGTCTTCCACCATTTGCTTCATGGCGCTTTGGTGAACGACAGCCACATCGATATCCCATTCGGTTTTGCCTGCGTCTTTTTGTGCCTTTAATTTCTCGTAAATCTTTTGCGATCCTGCGTCTCCGGGGCCTGTTCCGATCACGTTGACGGTCGTTCCTGCGTGATTTTTGATGAAGTCGGGAGCCACATTCTTCTCTTGAAGCTCTGCCATGTTGGTGTCACCTGCAGTCGCTACGTTTAGCGCCACCGGTTCGGCGGCTTTCTCGGGTTGCTTCGTTTGCGCCGCGTCAGCAGCGGTTGGTGCGGGCTGGTTCGTGTTTTGTGCGGAACTGGAGGTATTTTCCGTTTTGCTTCCGCATCCGGCGGCTAAAGCCAGCACCAGCATTAATACCATGGAAATTCCGGCAATTTTCTTCATGTCACCCATCCTTAGAATATTTTTTAGTTGTCTAGACGTCTTGTAGTATATTATGGTGGACTTGTATTAACGCAGTGTCAAAACGATTTAAAGAAATCATTAATGCGGAGAAAAAAAGCGCACCCTTAACGGGTGCGCTGTATCCAAAATTTGAAAACATCGTTGCGGAAATAATCATAGGAAAACAATACGGGCAAATGACTGGAATCAAAGTGGATTTGCTTCAGCAAAATGACGGTTGTATTCGGATTGACCCTCAATTTTTGGCAGTTGGCATCCGTTTGCAGCGGAACCACCAGCTCCGTATTGGCGGAGACGATGCGGATGCCGCAGTTTTCTTCAAGGAACCGCATGAGGGAACCCCGCAGCGTATTCATCTGAAAAACATCCCCGACGAATGAATATGGCATGATATTAATATTGAAGGAAATCGGCTCGCCATTGGCTTTGCGCATCCGTTCGCTGACAATGACCGGGTCCCCCGGACGGATTTTTAAAAATTCGGCCCATTCCGTTTGGCACGCTTCGCGGCGAATGGATTCCTGATGCTGTCCTTCCTGCAAACCGGCTGTTTGGATCATTTCGCTGGTCGAGCTGAGGCGGTCGATGCTGCTGGGAATCGGGTCCAGCGGACGAATGACAAACGTGCCGACTCCATGCCGGATACGAACCTTTCCTTCCTCCTCCAATTTTCTGACGGCTGCGCGGAAGGTTTCCCTGCTGACCGCGAATCTTCGAGCCATCTCGACCTCCGAGGGAAGCCTCTGACCCTCTTGCAATTCTCCGCTTTCCATTTGGTTTTCCAATTCTTCCTTGATTCTTTGATATGCGGGTTTCACGTTATGCTCATCCAATCTTTTAATGAATAATCTGGTCTTTTGAGACATCTAGTCCTCTAAAGTTTAAAGGATGCCGGTTAACGGAGGATTAAGGCTGTGTAAAAATTTAAAACGAAAAGCTTAATTGTATCGGTCCGTTATCCTTGGATCCGGGTGCTTCTTTAGTGACGGTCCGATCGGATAAAGGCTCCTTCCCAGCCAAATCATGGCGGGCCAGAATCCCTTCAATCGCCTCCATCAGCGGACGGCTGTAGTCGGCGTGAGGATAGGTGGAGGAACGGTACAGAAAGCCGAATTTGCCGGTGAGACGCGGATAATGCCGCTGCAGCGTCAGGAAGAACCAGGATCGCACTTCCTGCGTGCTGAGTCGCAGGATCGAAGGCATCACGAATTTGGCCTTGCAACGGGAGGCTCTGCCGATCAGCTCTGCGATTTCTTGCAGATTGTCGGTCAAATAAGGCAGAATCGGCGCCAGGAAAATACCTGCCCGAATGCCTTCCCGATTCAGTCGTTTGACCGTTTCCAGCCGCTTGACCGGGGATGGACTGAACGGCTCCATATTGCGCCAAACCGATAAATTCAGCGTATTGATGCTGATGTTGACCGTTATATCGGGAATTTGCTTCAGCAGATCAAGATCGCGCAGGATCAGCGGCGAACGGGTTGTAATGGTTAACGGAACCGGATAGCGGACGAGTATCTCAAGACATTGGCGGGTCAATCGGTTTCTGGCTTCCGCCGGCTGGTAAGGGTCGGTTGCCGTGCCGATGGCAATCGGTCCGACGGTTAATCCCTTGCGGGATTTGGACATTTTGGACAATTGTGTCTCAAGCATTTCCGGCGCGTTCTTTTTCAGAAAGATGTGTTTTTGAAAGGTGTCATCGGCGTTGCGGCCGAGAAACGTATGCGTGCTTCGGGCATAACAGAAGCTGCAGCCGTGCTGGCATCCGCGATAAGGGTTGATGGACCAGTCAAACGGCATGGAGGGTGCTTTAACCGGATTTAATGCGGTTTTGCAACGAATTTCTTCAAATTGAACGGTATCCTTCAAGTGCATCATCACTCCGCGGATTCAAGAACAAATGTTCGTTTTTTTTATTTTAACAAACGTGATGAAAAATTGCAAATATGATAAATTTAACAGGTTTTCGATAGAAGCTGGTATATAATGAAATGAAAGAAATGCCGTCGGTATGCTTCATTGATCAGGAGATGAAGGAAGATGGCTCAAGGGCTTCTCAAAAGACATGTGATCGCCTACGCAATATTCTATCCTCTGGTTGTATATGGATTGCTGCAATACCCGCAGGTCCGGCTGGCGACTTCCGGCGTCGATTTCGGAATCTTGGCTCTATCCTGGTATTTGGCGGAATCGCGTTGTCCGGATTAAAAGGCGGGCTGATCACGTCGTTCTATGCAAGTCTCTGTTTGGCTCCTTGAACGACAGCTTGTCAGATTGCCCTTCTTCCGAAATGCGTTGCGGTAAAAAAGCTTCTTCGAAAAAAACTTCATGCTCGGCGGATGGGCTGTGTTAAAATAGAGGTAACACGGTCGGCTGGCCGAATGAATGAAGGACCTAGAGTATTCGGAGGAATATCAATTGAAAAAGCAACAGAACACTCCAACTGCGGGTGAACATGAGCGGAAGGAACCGACCGATGTGCCAAAGGCTGATCTTGCTGCTGAGGAGCATAAGTCGGAAAAGCTTGTCGATGCATGGGGAATGTCGGAAGTCATAGAGAAAGTGCAATCGCATACCCGGGGAATGCTGGATGAACATCTGTATCGGAAATCCAGCGTGCTTGTGCCGCTGCTTCTGAATGAAAAGGGAAAGCTCTCTGTTTTATTTGAAAAGAGAGCTCATAAGGTCAAGCAGCCGGGCGACATTTGTTTTCCCGGAGGGCGGATCGAGGCGGGTGATAACAGTGCATGGGAGACAGCGGTCAGGGAAACCAGCGAGGAGCTGCGGATACAGAGGGAAGACGTTCAATGGATTGGCGATCTGGACTATCTCGTTCATCATGACCGTTCCATTATATATCCTTACGTTGGTTTGATTCATGGGCAGGATAAATTTGAGCCGAACCCGGATGAGGTTGCCGAGGTGTTCTGCATAGAGCTGGAAGAACTGCTGCAAGCGCGGGTGGAGCATTATCAATTAACCTTCAGACCGGAGCCGGATGTCAATTTTCCATACCACCTCATTCATAACGGCGTAAATTATTCGTGGCGCATGTCCGCTTCTCAGACTCCGTTTTATCGGATCGGCGAAAGAGTGATCTGGGGAATGACCGCCCGCATTCTTAAACATTTCATCGAGGTCGTAAACAAGGCAAGCATGTCTTAATTTCCTTTTGTCCGAAGTCGCAAGAAGCACGCGGTCGCTCATCAATGAATTAGCCTCGATAGAGTTTTTTTATGGCTGCTCATGATTTCGCCGGTTAGATTGACAGAAAAATCGGTGTAATGTAATAATGTTTTAAAAATGGTGAATAAATGAGCATTGAAAGGATGAGCGAAATGGCAATAACCGATTTCGATTTTGGGCAAATCTTTAACGAGGAACGCATCGGGCTGTTGACGACATATAATAAGCAATCCGGTAAAATCCATCAAAACGCCGTATCCTGGATAAAAGGGGCTTCAGCGCACAAGCTGCGGATTGCCGTATCGACCAAATCGGACATCGTGACGAATATTGAGGAGCATCCGCAAGTGACCCTTTCTTTTTTTTATGATCAAAAGGTAATCGCTTTCCAATCGGAAGCGAAATTGCTGACCAAACAAATGGAGGCCGTGCCCTTTCCCCTGACGCTGATCGAGGTGGAGACGGAGCAATTGCAGGATATCATGTTCTACGGAGCCGCCATCTCGCAGGAACCCGCATACGTCAAAACTTATAATCTCGAGGCAGCGAAGAAGCTGGATCAGCAGGTTTATGCTTCAATGGCTCTCTCATACTGAGCTGCGATTGACATTGTCAAGCGACAAGGCTGAACGTTGAAAGGTAGGAAGCAATGGAAAAGGCAAAAAAAGGAGCAACCATTCAATCACTGCAGATCGGTTTTTCCATCGTGGACCTGGTCGCCGGCCAAGGCAGGCCGCTGAAGTTTAATGACATCTACGAGCTCACGGGAATCACCAAGAGTAATCTCTACAAATATATAAATACTTTGACACAGCAGGGTATCTTATACCGGGATCGAGAGACCGGGGCCTATACGCTCGGAAGCAAGCTGGTCGAATACGGCATGGCCGCGGTGAACAGAGAGAACGTCAGTGAACGGATATTGCCGTTCATGCAGGAGATTAACAGAACCTGTAAAAGCACGGTTCTGTTAATCTCCTGGACGCACGACGGTCCGATCGTCGTCAGAATGATCAACAATAATCAAGGTTTGAACATCGGGGCGCAGATCGGAACGTATTTGCCTCTTCTTTCCGCGAGCGGGAAAATCTTTGCGGCCTTCCTCGAGGAATCGCTGGTTCGTGATTGGAAGCTGCGGGAGCTCGGGAAATTGAAGGAAGAGCGGCGAAAGGCGCTTGAACGCGAATTGGACGTCATCCGCGACAAACAAATCAGCTTCGCAGATGAGCCGCTGGTGCCGACCATTTCCTCCGTATCGATTCCGATTTTCAATTTCGGCAAACAGCTGCTTGGAGCCGTAACGGTGGTCGGCTTTTCCGAGACCGTCCCGCAAACGGAGCAGGACGAATTGAGCCGATACCTGCTGCAGATGCAGCGTGAAATTTCACGGGTATTCGGATATCGCAATCAGACTGCCGAGTAAACTTCCGTAGAGGAGGCACTCCTAAATATGAGCATTTTGATTATTTCGGCCGTGGTTCTGTCATTGATCATGGCGGTAGTGATCATAGTGACTGTCAGTGTGCGGGCGCGAAATCATCCAGCGGATAATGAAGGCGGTGAGATCATGTTTAAAACCTTATATATTTACCTGGTTTTGTTCGCAACGTTAATGATGTCGATCGGCGGGAGCGTGGCGGCCTTCATGGCCATTGCGGATATCGTTTCACCGCCGTCCTACTACCAGAGCTTTGAGATGTATAAACAGGGACAGCTGAATATGCCGAAGGAAGCGGCGAACCAACAAAAAGTGCCGACCGAAGCGGAGCTGAAACAAAACTATGATCAGATGGTGAACGATGAGCTGCAGAGGGCGAGAGAGCGGGCGGTCAACAGCTTGATCAAAAGTTTCGGCTGGATCATCATCCCGTTCCCGATCTTTATTTATTTTCAACGCAAAGTCAGGAACGCATAAAATGATTCTCAGAAAGGAAACGGCGGCGGATTTTCCGCCGTTAGGCTGTCGAGAAACCCTATAATCATGGGAATGAAGTTCCATAGGGCTGGGGGGTATCTTCTGTAGAGACCCGGCGTTCGCCTTTGAAACCGGGAAAATGCCGCAATTTCCAATCCCATTTCCTGGTTTCAAGAGCGACGGAAGAAGATACCCCCCCACATGACAAAAAGACTTCATTTCATTCTTAGGGTTTCTCGTCACTCTGACCGGCGGCGTTCCGCCGTTTTTTTGTGCCCTGCAAATCAAAAGCGGAACAAAGTTTTCTTTGCCAACTTCCGTGTGTTGTGTCAAAGACTCCCGGATCGTTTATCCATTCGTAATTTGGAAATACTGGATGGAAAACTTAGACTTGCGGCGAATCGGCTGCAGGTCCGGGGGGATGCGGATGGTCGACCGTTCTGGCCAAGGCTTGGAAACGGAATTTATACATAGAGAGCTTGATAAAAACATCGCTGTCCTGAACAGGGTGCTCGGTGTGGATGCCAGCTTTGATATGATTTGCCGGGAGTTGGAGTATGCGGGCCGGAGGTTTGCGCTGTATTTCGTGGACGGATTGGCCAAGGACGACATCATGAACCAACTGATGCGGCATTTGTCCAACCTTCCGGAAGGCGCATTGAATACGGAGGTTATCGCCAAGCTGCTGCGCACGCATATCGGATATTTGGAAGTGGCCACTGTAAACAGGATGGAGGACGTCATTTCGAACGTCCTGTCCGGCCCCCTGATTCTGTTGGCCGACGGCTGCGAAGAAGGCTTGATCATTGATGCGCGAACTTATCCGGCGAGGAGTCCGGATGAGCCGGACATCGAGCGGGTGGTGCGGGGCGCGCGGGACGGTTTCACCGAAACGCTGATCTTCAATACGGCGCTTACCCGCAGAAGGCTGCGTGATCCCTCCCTGCGCATGGAATATATCAGGGTCGGGACACGATCGAAAACCGATATCTGCCTGGCTTATTTGGAGGATGTGGCTGATCGGGAGCAGGTTGCTTTGGTGCGGGACAGGATCCGGAGGATACGCATCGACGGCATCCCGATGGCGGATAAGACAATCGAGGAATTCGCTTTCGGGAATAAGTGGAATCCGTATTCGATGGTGCGCTATACGGAAAGGCCGGATGTGGCGGCAGTGCATCTGCTGGAAGGACATGTGCTGATTTATACCGATACTTCGCCAAGCGTGATGATTACCCCAACCACTTTTTTCCATCATGTTCAACACGCGGAAGAATACCGGCAGAAGCCGATTGTGGGCGCCTACCTCAGGTGGGTGCGGTTTTTCGGCATGCTGGCGTCTGTTTTTCTGCTGCCCTTATGGTACTTGATCGTGCAAAATCCGCAATTGGTTTCCGGCCATTGGGAGATTCTGATTCCGAAGGACAAAGGCGAATTGCCGCTGTTCATTCAATTCATGCTGGCCGAGATCGGCATCGACCTGCTGCGCATGGCCGCCATTCATACGCCCAGTCCGCTGGCGACCGCACTGGGGCTGGTTGCGGCGATCATGATGGGCGAGGTGGCCGTGAAGATGGGCTTCTTCACGGAAGCGGTCATCCTGTATTTGGCGACGGCGGTCATCGGTACGTTCGCCACTCCCAGCTATGAGATGGGGATGGCCAATCGGCTGGCCAGAATCTTTCTGTTGTTTGCCGTATTTTTGTTTCAAATTCCCGGCTTTTTGCTCGGGGTGCTGCTCTGGTTTATTGCGCTTGCCTCGACCCGCTCGCTGAATACCCCGTATCTATGGCCGTTGGTGCCGTTTAACGGAAAGGCGCTGCTCGATATCCTGACACGGCCGCCAGTTTCGGACAATAAGCGGCGTGCGGAAATTTTGTCGCCGGACGATCCCGACCGCATGGAGTAATTTCCTCAGCTTAAAGCGGAAGCTGAATACTGGCGATGGTTCCAGTGTTCATCCGGCTTTCGAAAAATAATTTGCCTCGATGCTTTTCAATAATATTATAGCTGATCATTAATCCCAAACCGGTGCCGTTGGGTTTTGTCGTATAAAAAGGCTCGCCCAATTTTTTGATCAATTCGGGCGGGATCCCCGGTCCCTGATCGATAATCTGCACCAAAATATGCTTGCCTTGCTTCTTGCATGTGACTTGGATCGTCCCCCCGTTGGGCGTCGCCTCAATGGCATTTTTCAGCAAATTGATAATAACTTGCTTCAGCTGATTTTCATCGCATCTGATCAATGCTGTTTCTTCATCATATTCTGTGATGATTTCCAGATTGTTGAGGATGGCCTGAGTATTGATAATCGGAATGACGCTGCGGATAATGTTATTGATATCGTGCCATTGAAAATGCACGGCTTGAGGCTTGGCAAGTATCATAAAATCGTTGACGATGTAATTGATTCGATCCAATTCCGATAGCATGATATTAAAGAAATCGTGGGATTCGTTGTATTTCTGTTTTAATAATTGGGAAAATCCTTTCAAGGCGGTCAGCGGGTTTCTGATTTCATGCGCGACCCCGGCGGCCAGCTGACCGATGACAGACAGCTTCTCCGATTGAAGCAGCAGTTCTTCGGCCTGTTTGCGCCTGGAAATATCAATGCAGGAAGCGATGACTTCGACCACCGAGCCGTTGTGATCTTTGATCGGTTTTAATGAAGCCAGATAGGTTACATTATTGAGCGCCCCCTCGTAGATCAGGTTTTCTTCCCCGTTCCATGCCCGCTCGCAATAATTCATTTTGGATGAGGCGATTTCATGCGGGAGAAAATCGAACAGGTCTTTACCCACGACTTGTTCGGGCGTTAAACCCAATCTGTATAATAATTCACCGTCGGCCAATGTGTGAATATACCGCTCATTGATTTTTTTGTATTTGAAGGTCATTCCCTGCTGATAACGAATTGTATTCAAAAGATCTTGATAGGACTTCATGGCTTTTTCTTCCATGGCTTTGCGGTCTGAGATATCTTTGGAAATACAGGCGACGGCGGTGAATTTGCCTTCAGGACTTCGTACGGCAAAAAAAGTGTGCGCAATATAAAATTCCCCGTCTTTTCTTTTTATGACCGTTTCATATTGCATATCCTTTTCGCCTTGCTGCAGGGCTTGTTTTGCATTTTCAAATTCATTTGAATCCAGGATGGATATTTTCTTTCCTATTAATTCGCTTTCTTCCCAGCCGTAAATCCTTTCCAAAGCTTTATTTATCAGAACAAAGTTTCCTTCTAAATCAAACACGCTGATTCCATCCGTCGAATTTTTGATGATCCATTCGCATAGTTCCCCTGAAGCGTGTGTATTCACTGCATCACCCGTGTTCTGTCAGTTTTATTTTTATCATTCGCCGCGCTTCAACAATTTTCCTTCTTACCAAAAATAAACCAAGCTAAGGAAATGCTGAAGGGACAGCTTTCGACGCTTTTCTTTTCATTTCGGCAATTTCATTTTAAAATAAGGATGAATTCTGCGGATATCAATATGAAATAAGTGGAAGGGGGGACGGTAATGGGCATATTGAAAAACGATTGGTCCATGCTGTTGGGGGAAGAATTTGGAAAACCCTATTATCTGCGGCTGCGGGGCTTTCTGATTGATGAATACGGCAGTCAGACGATTTATCCGGACAAGTACGAAATATATTCGGCGCTTCATTTGACATCTTTTAGTCAAACCAAAGTGGTGATTATCGGTCAGGATCCGTATCACGGGCACGGGCAAGCGCACGGTCTAAGCTTTTCCGTCAAACCCGGCATCGAAGTTCCGCCCTCTCTCAAAAATATTTTTAAAGAATTGCAGAATGATCTGGGATGCAAGATTCCCAATAACGGATACTTGGAAAAATGGGCGCGGCAGGGTGTCCTTCTGTTGAACAGCGTGTTAACCGTACGCGAGGGATTGCCGAATTCACACAGGGGAAAGGGCTGGGAAACGTTCACGGACAAGGTGATCGCAGCGATCAACGGTCGGCAGCAGCCTGCAGTTTTTATTTTGTGGGGCAAAAATGCGCAGGAAAAATCCAAGTTGATTACAAATTCCCGCCACCTCGTCATTCAATCCGTCCATCCAAGTCCGTTATCCGCGATGAGGGGGTTTTTCGGCAGCCGTCCGTTTTCCCGGGCGAACGCTTTTTTGAAGAAACACGGTATGGACGAAATCGATTGGCAAATTCAAGATATTTAATTTTTTTGGGGGATACCCTCCCAAAAACCGACATTCTTCGAATTGTATATTGCAAGCTTTACCAATCCTTGTTTTACCAATTATTTTTGTTGATGAGGGAGAGATTAGGATGAAGAATGTATGGAAGTCTGCAGCAATAGTCGCATTATCCGTTTCGCTTTTTGCCGCACCGGGTCTTTCCGGGATGCAGAGCGCATTTGCCAAGGATCAGGGGGATCGCCAAGTAAAGGAACACGCCTCAAAAGCTGAGGAACCTCAAATGGCTTCTGAGTCCGGAGACGATTCTGTCACCGGGGATACCTATGGAGACGGGCATGGACATAAAGGCTACACCGGTCTGTTGAAGGCGTTGGAGAATGTGCAGGACAAGCCGGCAGGCGAAGTCATCGCCAATCTGCTGCAAAGCAAGTACGGCTTCGAGGACGTGCTCGGCACGATCAAGGTGAAGGCTGACGCTTTGGCTCAAGAAATCCAAGCCGGTACCGCGAGCACCGCGGATATCGAGGCGAAGAAAGAAGAATTGAAAGCTTACGCCGAGAAGCTGCGCGAGCAATTGAAAAATCAGCTGGAATCGCTGAAGGAAAAAGATACCGCGCTGTCCAATCTCGCTGATATTTATGCCGCATCCGGTTCGGATACCGAGGCCGCTGATGTGGAGAAGGAAGCGATCAAACAAAATGTGAAGAACCTTGAGTCATACAGCAAGCTGGCCAAGCTTTACGAAAAAATGGGCAAAAAGGGGATTCATGCCTTCGTAAACGGGGAAGAGCCGCAATTTGACGTTCCGCCGGTCATTAAAGACGGAAGAACCCTGGTTCCTTTCCGGGCCATATCCAAGGCGCTTCATGCCGATGTAACCTGGGATGCCCAGGAGAAATCAGTAACGGTAACCAAAGAGGGAATCACGGTCAAATTGATTATCGGAAGCAAAACGGCCTATGTGAACGGACAAGAGGTACAATTGGACGTTCCGGCGCAAACGCTCGACAACCGGACCGTGGTGCCGATCGCTTTCGTCAGCCAGGCGTTTGATGCTGTAGTGAAGTGGATAGCTGAAACGAAAACGGTCG
Organism: Ferviditalea candida; assembly: GCF_035282765.1. Taxonomy (GTDB): domain Bacteria; phylum Bacillota; class Bacilli; order Paenibacillales; family KCTC-25726; genus Ferviditalea; species Ferviditalea candida. The sequence continues at coordinate 122,307 of NZ_JAYJLD010000004.1, forward strand.
TGATCTACGACCAAACTGCCGCCAATGCTTCGACAAGCACCGGCACGGCGGCCGCAGACACAACTACAACAACAACAGATACGACTACAACAACAACAGACACGACTACAACAACAACAGACACAACTACTACAACGAATACAACAACGAATACTACGGGCACGACTGCAACAGGCGCATCCAATTAACTGTTTGATTGTAAGAGTTGCGGAATTGCACAGGGATGAACAGGAGAAGTTCATCCCTGTACAGTCCGCTTTTTTTCATTGAAATCGCCGGTATGGAGGAAATGCCTGCGATTGTGCAGGAATTTTCTTTCGAAGGTCCGTTACCCATGTCCCCGAGAGGAAATTAGTAAAATTTGCAATTATCGAATTTTCCGTGAAATCCTGCTATAATATGTACAGAGAAGAGACAGGAGTGCGGAGCCATAATATGGAAAAAAGGATATATCTGATGCTTGCCGGGGTTGTGATTTCTTGGGGGCTTAACGTTGTAGCGGTAAAATATTTGACAGAGCAGGCTCCAATGTTTTCAGTTGCGGCATTAAGGATCATTTTTGCCGCTTTGGCAATGCTTCCGTTTGTATGGAAAGGTTACGGATGGTTCAAGCTCAATGCCCGTCAGTGGATTCTGATTTTTTTGATCGGCTTGACATCGGTGTTTATCAACCAAATCTTTTTGGTTTGGGGGCTTGCACTGACAAGCGCAATCAACGCGGCGCTGATTCTCGGTTTGAATCCCTTGAGTACAGCTCTGCTGGCTGCGATTTTTCTGGGGGAAGGCCTGGGCTGGAGGCTGATTGCCGGAATTGTCCTTGGTTTTACAGGCGTTGTCCTTGCAGTCGCTTCCAAATCCGCTGAAGGCGGGATCGCGGTGGCGGGCTGGGGCGATCTGGTGGTTCTCGGCAGCATGCTGTCTTATGTCATCGGGAGTTTGTTCGTCAAAAAATTGGCCGGCCGCATTCCCGCACTGGTCATTACCGCTTATTCCACGGCGATTGGCGCGGCAATGCTGGGAGCGGCCGATCTCGGCATTTATGGGGCTCGCGCTTTTACGTCAATCGACGGTGACGCATTTTTCTGGATATTGATGCTGTTTTCCGCATGGGTCGCGACGGCGCTGGGCAATTTGGGCTGGAATTATGGGATCCAAATGTTGGGCGCCGGCCGAACCGCCATTTTTTTGAACGGTCTTCCCTTTGCGGGTATGGCCGGAGCTTTTTTGTTTCTGGGGGAGCACCTTCACTGGATTCATGCCTTTGCATTTGCGCTGACGGCCGCAGGCATTATGCTGGCCCTTCATAAGCGCAGCGGGACCGGGCACACTTCCAAGCCTTCCAAACCAGCCAAGCCCAAAACCCCGCAGCTCACGTCATAACCTTTGGGTCTTCGCTTCATCAGAGAGACTCCTGACTATGAAAGAAAGGGAGTGGGAGAGATTCGCGGTATTGCAGCTCTATTGACATTGATTTTGCTGATGATGGCGTTCCCGCAAGTCGGGAAGGCCGCTGACAATCCGGAGCAAGCACATATTTTCATTGAAGGCAAAGAAATTCCGGGTAATAATTCTTCTGCATATATGTGGGATAACAGACTTTACGTTCCGCTTCGGTTCATCACAGACCGGCTGGGCGGAGAAGCGTCCTGGGACGGCGAAAACAATCAGGTGAGGCTTCGGACGTCTCAGGGAGATGACATAATTTTTACGGCTGATGCTTGGAAAATCAAGTACAACGGCAAACAATATTTGACGGATACACCAATCCGGATCAAGGACGATGCGACCTATTTGCCGCTTCGGTATATCGCGGAGTTTTTGCACTGTACGGTCATATGGGACGGAGAACAGAGGGCGGCCTTTTTTCAAAAGGTTCCTCTTTACAACGTGCAGAGCGGAGACAGCTTGAAATCAATCAGCGAAGCTTTGCATTTGCCGGAGGGTCAATTAAAGGAAACAAACGGATTGCAGGACGACAGTCTGCAGGCCGGCCAAACCTTGAAGATTGTCATTCCGTCCATTATCAAGAATAAGGATGGCATGCAGGATTTTTACCTGTTGGCGCAGTTAATTGATGCGGAAGCCGGATACGAGCCGTATAAGGGCCAAATTGCCGTAGGCGATGTGGTGATCAATCGCGTTCAGGACAGCCGGTTTCCAAACAGCATTCGGGAAGTGGTTTATGCTTCCGGCCAATTCACCCCGGCGATGAACGGGACGCTGGAAACCATTGAGCCGAAGCCAAGCGCTTTAAAGGCTGCTGCCGAGGTGATGCAGGGGGTTAATATAGTCGAGGGCGCGCTTTATTTCTATAATCCCGGCGTCAACTCGGGAGGTTTTTTTGCCAGTCGGCAGTTCATAGCCCAAATTGGCAGTCACCGTTTTGTGAAATAAGCTGAAAACAGTCATCTTGCCTTTCATGAAAGGACTGCTCATAAAGAGAGCCGCTCCGACATGATGCCGGATGGCTGTTTCTTTCATGGCAGCTTTCAAATGGCATGACGGAAACAAAAAAGCCGAAAATAATTTTCGGCGCTTTGAATGGCTTGAAGAGGTTTGGACATAAATGATAACAGGATCAAAATACCTTTCAAGGAGTGAAGTTCATGGAAACCAGCATGAGCCCCGAGGAAGTCTTGGCTCGGCTCCAGCAGCTTCAGGAAAGCGGGATATCCTTATCAAAAAAGAACGTGAAGAAGACGGATCCCGAACTCATGAAAAACGCTCTGTATTACTTCGCAAACTGGGAGCACGTCATGCAGAGGATGGACATCGAGACAATCTAAAAATTTCCGATAAACCCCTGTTTTTTGGACTAGGGGTTCTTTTTTCCATATTTCTTCACGGGGTCATTTTGGCGTTTGGCGGCCCGCTCCATATAGGAATCGTACCTGTCGTCCACTTCCTCGGCAATGCTTCTGTACTGTTTGATTTCCTCTGCGATCGGATCGGTTTCGGCTTGAATGCGGACCTCGTAGCGGGCGGAAAGATTTTTCCTAATGGCTTGCTGGCGGTCGTCCGGCAGCATCTCGCCTTGGGTTAAAGCTTCGGAAATTTCTCGCACCAATTCATCCATCCGATTCTCGTCGCCTTTCGTGTTTTCGTTTCCGTTTGTATGCTCATTTCCGTCCCCGTGTCCGTTCATGCTCCTATTCGTACTGTTGCTCATATCAGTCATAAGGCGGATCTCAACCTCCTTGCGGTAAGCCTTCCATAACAAGGTCATTATACCCACAAATTTGTCCGATTAGACGTCCCATTCCATTTTCATGGCCCCGATCCTTTTTCTAGATTGGATTGTCAATCGGGAACTTCGCATGTCATACTATAGGGAGTAATGAGTCGGTTGTTTGCCACACAGCAATGGGTTTGAACCCTGGAAGGAAGTGATCCGATGGAGCCGTTTCAAAAGATTGCGACGCTGGAGAATATCTTTGAAGGGCAGATGATGGAACAAATTTTGCGGGACCAACAAATTCCTCATGAGATTCGTACTTATCACGATGAGGTTTACGGAAATTTGTACGAGATGAACAAAGGTTGGGGAACCATTCTGGCCCCGGTATCCTACAAAGAGCAAATTCTTGAACTGCTGAGCGAGCTGAGAAAACAATCCTCCATAGAAGAAGCGGGCTTCTCCGAATAAAAAAAGGACTCCCTGAAAAAATGAAAGCCCCTCTTTCAGTCGAGGTGGCTTGTTCAATAAATTTTAATGCAATTTCTCCTGCAGCTGCTTCTCTAAATCCGCCTTCAGTTCATTTTGGATTTGTGCGATATTCCGATTAACAATGTCCGTAATTTGTTTTTTGACGTTTTCCAATTCCAGGTTGGACTGTTCGGTCGTCTGCTGTTTTACGTCATTGAGATAAGCCTTTAATTCCTGATCGGCCCGCTGAATTTCCTTTTTTTCATGCATGCTCAAATTGTTCGAAGCGTTGCGGCTGATATCGTCGACAAGCTTGCTGATTTCGGCTTTATATTTTTCCTTCAAGCCGGCCATATCCTGATCGGATTTCGCTGCAAAGACTGAACCGATTCTCTGGATTCCCTCCTTGATCAATGCAATTAGGGTCGTATCGTTAGCCTCTGCGTAGATTTTTGCGGTTCCCGTCATAAATATCAATGCGGTTGCCAGTATCAGCAGTTTTCTTTTCATACCGTCCGAACGCCTCCATGGTAAATTTCTTTATATTCATCATAAAAGATTTTCAATTTGCAAACCTTAGTGAATTACAGGAAAAATGCTGAGGAAAGGACAAGAAGATGAGCAAAGCTTTTTGGAAGGAGGCCGTCGTTTATCAGATTTATCCGCGAAGCTTCATGGACGGCAACGGGGACGGAATCGGCGACCTGCAGGGAATCATTTCAAGGCTCGACTATTTGCGCGACTTGGGGATAGACGTGGTGTGGCTCGGTCCGGTTTACCGCTCACCCAATGCCGACAATGGCTACGACATCAGCGATTACCGGGCGATCATGGCAGAATTCGGCACTATGGATGATTGGGATCTGCTGTTGGAGGGGCTGCACGAAAGAGGCATCAGGCTGGTCATGGATCTGGTGGTGAACCATACGTCCGACGAGCATGAATGGTTTAGCCAATCGCGGAGGTCTAAGGATAACCCCTATCGGGATTATTATTACTGGCGTCCGGGAAAGGACGGAGCGGAGCCGAACAATTGGGCTTCGGCCTTCGGCGGCTCTGCTTGGCAGTATGATGAACAAACCGACGAATATTATTTGCATCTGTTTTCTGCGAAGCAGCCCGATTTGAATTGGGACAATCCTAAGGTGCGGCAGGACATATACGCCATGATGAAATGGTGGCTGGACAAAGGGGTTGACGGTTTCCGGATGGATGTCATCAATTTCATCTCCAAGGCGCCGGAACTTCCCCAAGCTCCGGCTGCAGAGGGGCAGCGTTATGCTTGGGGCGGACAATATTTTATGAACGGGCCGAGAATCCACGAATTTTTACGGGAGATGAATGAACAGGCGCTGACTCCCGGCCGGAGCATCATGACGATCGGCGAAATGCCGGGTGTTTCGCCGGAAGAAGCGCTTTTATATGTAGGCGAAGAGCGGAAGGAACTGAACATGGTGTTCCAGTTCGAATTAATGGATATCGATGCGGAAGGCGACAAATGGAACATCAGACCTTGGAAGCTGACCGAGTTCAAACGGATTATGGACAAGTGGCAAACGTCTCTGCAGGGCAAAGGCTGGAACAGTCTGTATCTGAACAACCACGATCAGCCGAGAATGGTTTCGCGGTTCGGCAATGACGGCCGCTATCGGGTCGAGTCGGCCAAGATGCTGGCAACGATGCTGCATACGCTTCAAGGTACTCCATTCATCTACCAGGGGGAGGAAATCGGGATGACGAATGTAAAATTCTCATCGATTGAAGACTACCGGGATGTGGAAACCATGAACTTGTATCGTGATCGGGTAATTGAAGGCGGGCAGGATGCGGACGGGGTGATGAAGTCGATTTACGCCAAAGGCCGCGACAATGCCCGGACGCCGATGCAGTGGGATGACGGCGGGAATGCAGGATTCACCTGCGGTAAACCCTGGATCGGAGTGAATCCGAACTATCGGGAAATCAACGTCAAGCAGTCCCTTGAGGACCCGCTCTCGATTCTCTATTATTACCGGAAGCTCATCCGGTTGCGGAGGGAGCATTCCGTCTTGGTATATGGGGATTATCGGATGATTCTTGACGATCATGAGCAGATTTACGCTTACATGCGGACATTGGGAGCGCTGAGATGGTTGGTCATGCTTAACTTTTTCGAATCGGAAGCCGAGTTTGTGCTCCCCGAAGAGATCGATTATTCGGGCAAGCGTCTGGTCCTCGGCAATTATCCCGCCGATCCCGGAGCGGATATCCGCCGTATTCGCCTAAGGCCATACGAGGCGAGGGTGTACGAGCTGGAATAATCGTTCAAAAAACCAATGAAGTATTTCTCTGATATGATTTTCCTAAACGGTAATAATGATCGACAATTTGCGAATTGAGTTTTCGGTATTGCTCGGGCACCTGGGGAAGCGCGTCGGCCTGTGCCTGTCTCCAGACGTTCTGGCCGGGCTCGACGAAGCGGTTGTCCGGAATGGACACCCCATTGGTGATCACCGCACCGTGCATGATTACGCAGTTGCGGCCGATTCGGGCGTCATAGATCGAGGCATGCTGTCCGATGAACGTATTCCGTCCGACAAACAGCGGACCGTGCGGCGCCGCATGATGCAGGATGCTGACCGAGTCTTCTATGTATACGCCCATTTTGCGGCCGTCCGCCTTAATATATTGGGCGGGATGGCAGTGAATCAACACAAAATCCTGAATATTGGTGCGCGGTCCGATGAAGAACGGCGCCGAGGAATCCGCACGGATGACATTGTTGAATCCGATAAATACGTCATCGCTGACATATACGTCTCCAATCACCATGGAATTCACACCGATCACCGAGTTCCTGCCGATCCTGGGAGTCGCGGAATGAGGCACTTCGGCTACCGGCGGATTGGGATGGATGATTTGATGCAGGGGATAAATTCCCGGCGTTTTGATCATGCTACATCAACTCCTCATTCATGGATCGAATGCGTACCGAGAATTGCTCAGCATTCGAACGCTGGGAGTCTGTCCGACGGATTGGTTTTCGTAAATTTTTATTCAAATGGATTGAATAAAATTCACGATCTTGCTTTCGTCGGACAGACTCCTAGGCAATGTAAAGGTCCGAACCGATGGCAGCTATTAGATAACGCGAGGTTGGAAAAGGGGATACCGGTCCGTACTGGGGAAATGAAATGCGATTCAGGTCCTGATGCGGCTTGGCAAATTGGGAAAGGTACCGAAAGTCCGGACGAGTCGCCTGATCCAGCATCCGGGCAGGCTGTGTGGCATTGGGGATCCGGTTCCGGTTGAGCACTTCCATGATGCCATCTGCGCTGCGAATGCCGATTCCATGGCCGTAGAACAACCCTTTTCCCAAGAAAACGGTATTTTCCCCCTGCCAGTGCATTTTCTTGGGATCCACATCGGGATTCTCAAAGTAATAGACGTCCCCGGGAAGTTTATCGGCATGACGGGTCACGCCGAGGTGCAGATCGCGGTCGAAGTGCCAGTCATGGAGATACAGATTGGCGAACAAATCGTCGAACCGATTCTCGTCAATACAGTCGAGCACAGCCTTATAGAATACGATAACGACCGCTGTCGCACATTCGAATCCGTATTCCTGTCCGTTGATAAAGATGTCCCTTATCCCACCCGAGGACTTCACGTCTGTTCGCAGCTGGAAGCCGCCGTTGTCCGTGCGGTGCCAATAGGCAGGATTGCATCGGGAATTGGCAAAGGTCGAGAATGAAGCGTTGCTGGCATTCAGCGCCTTGGCGGCAAGAATAGTATGCAGCCTGAGCAAGAGCTCGAATCGAAGCTCATACGGTGTTCGGAACCAATAGGTGATGCTGCTGGAGGACATCAGCCTGACGGTTTCCTGTTCTGTATCGGTAAGCTGCCAATTCATGTTGTGGATGCTGTTCTCCCCGAATAACGCATTGGATACTCTGATCATCCCGGTTTACCTCCTCGCCGTCGATACATGCTCATAAGTCCTTTTTATATTCTTATTAAAGGTCGGCGGAACTTATGATTTTCGTTGGATCGGACAAGATAACCGGGATGTCGGAGGGTACAATTATGTATGAACGGCTTTTGCGGAGGTTTTCTTTTCGGCCCTGCTTCCCGGCTTCGGCAGAAAAAGCACCAAGAGCAGAGTAACCGCGGCCAGAATAAAGATGCCGATATATACGCTGTGCAGCGCGTTTGTCAATCCATCCTGCATAATCCTCACCACAGAGGGGGCAAGCTGCCGCCGCGCGGCCGGATCAAGCAGCTGGTTGGTCAGGCTGATATCCAGACGGCTGTTCACTTTATCCTGATGCCCCAGCAAAAAAGCGTTCAGACGGCTGTTTAGAATGCCGCCCAGAATTGATGCGCCCAGGGTGGTTCCGAGAATTCGCATAAACATGTTGGAGGCTGTCGCGACCCCTCTTGTTTGCCAGTCGACGCTGCTCTGCACGGCCACAAGGTACGTCATGGTGGACAATCCCATGCCGACGCCGATCAGGAACGTGGCCAGTCCGGCCATGAGAGGGCCCTGTTCAGGTTTCAGCACAAGGAAAAACAGGGAACCGATGATCAGCATAAAGCCTCCCAGCAGCGCCATTCTGCGGAAGCCGACGCGGACGAGAAATCTTCCGCCGATGGTGGACGATAACGGCCAGCCGACGGACATCATCGCGAGCACAAAACCCGCAGTGGTCGGAGTGCGCTCCATCACGCCTTGGACGAAGGTGGGCAGAAAGGCGGAAACCCCAATCATCACAATGCCTGTGGTCAGTGATCCGATATTGCACAGGGCAATGAGCCGATTCTTCCAGATGGATAGCGGCATTATCGGTTCCGAAGCGCGGTTTTCCCGCAGGAAAAACAGCACGATCCCAATAAGGCTCACTATGGTGAGCAGGAGCACAGGGGCGGATACCCACGGCCAGTGAACGCCGCCTTGAATCAACAAAACCATCAGAGCGCTGATGGCGACAAACAACAGAGCCGAACCGGGATAATCGATGGAATGCGGTTTTTTTTCCACCCGTTCATGCAGAAATAATGTCAATCCCAGAATTGAGATAATGCCGAGGGGAATGTTAACCCAAAAAACCCACGACCAATGAACATACTCTACGAATATGCCGCCGAGCGTGGGGCCGACGACGGAAGCAAATCCCCATACGCTGGCAAGATAGCCTTGAATTTTTCCGCGTTCCTCAATAGTGTAAATATCGCCCACGATCGTCATGGCGATGGGTTGTATGGCCCCTGCGCCAATGCCTTGAATGAAGCGGAAGATGATAAGCTGTGTCATGCTGCCGGCAAAGCCGCACAGAATCGAACCGATCAGGAAAACGGCGACTCCCATATAAAATACGGGTTTTCTTCCAAATAAATCGGCCAGCTTGCCGTAGATCGGCACGAATATGGCCTGCATCAGCAAAAATCCGGAGAACACCCAACTAAAAAGGGAAAATCCTCCGAGGTCCGCGACAATGCTGGGCATTGCGGTAGCGACGATCGTGGCCTCAATGGCGGAAATGAACATGGCAATCATCACGGAAGCCAGAACCAGCGGGCGTTTCGTACCGGATGCAGATTTTCCGGCTGTTTGGGAAGGCGGAGATTGTGGCATGTTGAGCCTCCAGGTGAGCTATTTTTTTAAGTATATAACAAAAAGAAGATGCTGAAAATCATTGAAGCATAAACGTCGGCAATTCATTCCAGACTAGCAGTAATCCGGGTATTGAGGTTAATATCGGAAATTTTCAGATTCGATTTGAAAGGATTATCGGCATGGATTATCGAATAAACTAATATATACAGGAAAAAAGGAGGGTGGCCATGTACCAGCTCAGGGACAAGGAAATGATTTTTGTGTTTACCGGACCTGACGGTTCAGGAAGAAAAACGATTGCCGATATGGTTGGAACGACGCTCGGCATCAGTAAAGTTCTTTCCTATACGACTCGCCCCCCGCGGGCTACGGAAATGGACGGTCAGGACTACCATTTCATCACCGGCGAGCAATTTGCGCAAGCGGAGCGAAACGGAGAATTTCTGGAAAGCATCGAAATGGACGGCAACCATTACGGGATTAAAAACAACGATATCGAAGAAATGTTCAATCGAAACGAATTCATCTACCTGATTTTGAACTCGCAGGGAGCAAGGACACTGAAGAAACTGTATGGGGACAAGGTGACGCGCATATTCATCTACGTCGACAAAGAGACGATTTTGGACAGGCAAAGGCAGCTCGGAGCGGATGAAGAAACGCTTGCGCGTCATGCCGCGCACTATGAAGAGGACATGGCCTATATGCCGGAGTGCCGGCATGCTTATGAGAATGCCGACCTGGCCCATACCGTATTTGACGTTACAAAAACGCTGGAGCAGTACATGAACCGAAATCTGATAGACAAGGATTGACGTCTCTAAGCGTATGACAAAGAGGCCCTCCCTGAAGTGAATCATCATTCAGCGGGAGGGCTCTTTTTTTTCGCTTAAGCGTTGATTACATGGTAGGTCAGCGGCCCTCTGGCAAGCATAATGGTATCGAGGACCTTGAAGGCTGCGTGTTTCATGCCGAGTTCCCGGGCGTTGAGCCGCATGGCCTCGAGAATATCTCTTCGCCTCAGCACCTCGGTCAGCTTAAAGATCAGATCGGCGTCGTTGTCGGCCAGCAGGGCGACGCCGGACTGCAGAAGAAAAGCTGCATTGTCCTGTTCCTGACCGGGCAGGGGTTTGTATAACAGCATCGGAAGTTCCAGCGCAACCGCTTCGGATGTGGTCAGTCCTCCTGGCTTGGTAATGATGAGATCGGAAACGGCCATCAGTTCGTGAATATGATCCACGTATCCGGTAATCATCAGATGGTGTCTCGAATGTGCGAGCTCATCTAGCAAATGGTTCTGTAATTTTCGATTTCGGCCGCAGACGATAATAAACTGCATTTGTTCATTGAGCGCATCGGAGTTCAGCAGTTCGATCAGTCCCTCGCTGATCATTCCGAAGCCGCCGCCCATTACAAGAACAGTGGGCAAAGAGGAGTTTAACCCGTATTTGGCGAACAGACTGCTCCGGTCGTAAGACCGGCAGAAGTGCGGACGGACGGGAATGCCGGTGACGGCGATCCGTGACTCGCCGATACCGAGTCCGATCAAAGCTTCGCGTACCCGATCAGATCCCACAATATAGGTATCGGTATGCGGATGGATCCAGTAGCTGTGATCCGTATGATCGGTAATGACGGTCACGGTCGGAATCGAAATCAGTCCGTTGGCCTTCAGAATCGACATTGCGGCAGCGGCGATGGGAAAGGTGCTGACGATGATGGTTGGACGAACTTCCTGAATCAGCCTCATCACTCTGCTGAGACCGAAAAGCTTCAGCTTCTTGAGCGCATCTGACCATGAGTTGGGCCTTCGGGTTTTGTGAAATAAATATCCGTACAGCGACGGGAATTTTCTTACGCTTTGGATGTACAGGTATCTGCTTAAGGAGTGAAGGCGGGGGTGCGTCCATTCCATGAAGTCGGTCACGATGACTTCCGCTTCGGTCCTTCGATACAGCTTGTTTGCTTCGAAAATGGCGTTCGCGGCCTGTTGATGCCCGTCCCCAAAATCGCTTGAGAGCACCAGAACCTTGATTTTATCGCCAATATTCATTCTTTGTACACCTCATTCCCCAACAGGGTTCTGCTCCGCACGGCAACGTACAGGTTTTGATCTTATTTTAATCGGGAACCTGGCGTTTCAGAACCAACCAGCGGAGGTAATTTTCCCGGACGTTGGTCCAGGTGAACGGAACAACGGGTTTTTCAACGGATTTATTCTTTAGTCTCATCATTATTATACCTTTATAAAATTTCCGTGGTAAAGTAAATAATTCCTTAAAATTACATTAAGAAATGATATTAGCCGATGTCAATATGCCACGACAACCATAAGATAAAATAAATTCAAATGGGAAGGACGATGGCATAAGTGAATTATCTGGATATGCTGGCGACGCTCGGAGCGGGGAGCGCCCATCCCGGCGGCTTTGCAGCAACGATGGAGCAGTTTGAGAAATTCCCGATTTCCCCAGGCAGCAAGGTACTTGAAATCGGATGCGGAACGGGAAGAACGGCTTGCTATTTGGCGAAGCAGGGGTGTGACGTTACGGGGATCGATATCCGTCCGAATATGATTGACAAAGCGTGCCTTCGAGCTCATGAGGAGCGGGTTGAAGCTCGTTTCTTGGTCGGGGATGCTTGCGCTCTGCCGTTTATGGATCGGCAGTTTGACGTCGTGCTGGCTGAATCCGTCACGATTTTTGTTGATTCCGCGAAGGCATTGAGTGAATATTGCAGGGTGTTGAGAACAGGAGGAATTTTATACGATCGGGAAATCATCATGATGAAGGAGTGCACCGAAGAAGTTCTTCGTGAAGTGCGGGAATTTTATGGAGTCAACAAGCTTTATTATGCGGAGGACTGGATTTCGCTAATGAAGAAGAGCGGTTTCGGCGAAGCCTCCGTCGGCGAGAAAAAACTGTTCTCCACGGATATGTGGCTGGATGAATTCAAGCATCCCGACCTGTACCAGAAGGCCGATCCGGATTCCTATACAAACCCGGAATTGTGGGAAACCGCAAACAAGTATAATGAAATTATGACGAATTATTTGGATTATTTCGGGTACTCGCTTCTGATCGGCAACAAAGTCTGATATGAGCCAAGCTGCCCGGCGGTATTGTTCCGGGAGTCTGTCCGACGATATTTCGTCGGACAGTTCTGCTCAGAACAGAAAAAAATCGCATGGTGTTTATTCAAAATGGATTCGGATCGGTCGGTCGGTTTCCGTTTCCGTCTCTTTCGGCATGCGGACCTCAAGAACTCCGTCTTTATATCTGGCCCTCGTTCCCCGATGATTAACTGCGGCGGGAAGATTGATCTCGACGGGATCCATGTTCTTTATTCCGTCAAGCTTCAGCTTGAGCCGGCTTCCCGACAGCCTCAGTCCGTAAATGTCTTCACGATCCGAAACTTTAATCCGTGCGATCACGGAACGGTGCGTTTCGAACACCTCCGAATTCGGAGGATTAAAAAATCCGGAACCTCCCTGGAACGGGCTTCCGCCGCCAAACATGGATCCATTTCCGTTATTAGGCATCGTTTTGTTCAAAATGTCCTGCACGAATTTTTCCACCCATTGCGGATCCTGCATCATTTTCTGCATTTGCTCATAATTTAATGAAGGCAGCCTGCCGCCGAATATTTTTTCGAAAGTTTTCCATTGATCCCAAAAACGCTGGTTGATATCCGACATGAAAACCCTCCTCTATGTTGTCTGATTGTTAACAGTATATGTGATCGAAGAATTCATGGTGCGCAGATAGAATACTAACACTTAGGCGGTGCCTGGCATATGATAAGGCATCACGATGAAATGAACCGCTTGATGCTTTGCCGCCGAAAGTGGAACCAATTTCATCGCAGCCCTAAGTATTGACTTTGCAAAAAAGGATGTTTTCCAATGCCTTCTTTTGTAGTTAACGTTAAAATTCTGGCAGTAGGGCCGAGTTCGATTGTGCACATCGGCGATTCCCTGTTTTTGTCGCCGACCAGTTCGGCCAAAACGTATGCGGGCTCGGGATCGTTCAATACCGGCGACCTGCCTATGACGAATAATGCGCTCAACGGCACGAACACCTGGGATCCGGATGCGATCGACACTTCTGTAGGCAGGGTGGGGCCGACATGAATCTGATAGTTTTTCAGAGTATTGTAATCCATAACCTACGGGTGGAAGGAGTCAGCGAGGCATCCATACTGCAGATCGGCAGCTCAGGAAAAATCACCACGCATGCCCAGTCATACATTTTTGAAGGGTATGTCCCGGGCCTAGTTCCGACGCTGCCGCCGCCGGAACTGCTGACTGCCCCCCCCGTTGAAGCGACTTTTCCGTCGGTTCCACTACCCGCTATTTGACATTAGCCAATTCCGCTGCACGCACTTTATCACTCAGAGGCTTGGAATAAGTAATGCGGCGAATATAGGGACTCATAGAATAAGTTAGGGGGTGGCGGCATGATGGACCCAAATCTGTTGCGTCTCATTCACGAGATGCAGCAGCAGTTGATGTGGCAGACCAGCAAATTAAACGAAATTCAGGGAGAGCTCCGCATGCTCCGGGATGAAACGGAAGGCTTGAAGGGGCAAAAGCAAGGCGGCATCGAAAAAATCGATTATCACTTTGATCAGTTGAAGGTGGAAAAGCTGGAGGGAACGCTGAATATCGGGCTTACTCCTTACACCTCGGGGCAAATCGAGCAGCTTTCAGCCGACGGCAATCATCTCGAAGATATTGCTATGCAGCATGTTCAAGTGCCTCCCGAGCCCTATGCGTATACACCGGAGCATCAGTGGATTTACAGTCAGGTGCATCAATATTTACGCTCGGAGTGTCCGGAACTGATCCGCAAATTGGAGGAAGACCATATGACGATTCTGAGTCAGGATTACCGAAGCAAAATGATTGAAGACATAGCCCGGCAAGTGGATGAAAGAATACGGCTTTATCTGGAGCTGAACAATCGAAATGAGGTGAAAATGCAGGGGCAGGAGCTGGAGCGCTGGGTTGTGAACAAGGTGAAAGGAGACATCTACCAAGGGCTGCAAAACCATTTTGAGCAGTTGAACGACAAGAAGGGGAATGCCCAATGAACATGCATGTGACCAATGAACAGCTGAGTGTCGGAAATATCCGGATTATCGGGGTTGCGTCTTCGTCCGTTTTTCTGATCGGAGATACGCGGGAAATTACGCTGTCCTCGTTCTTTGACGCCTTTCCGGAAATATTGCAAGCCCCGCAAATTCCCGGAACCGCGTGGATTCCCTTAGCTACCCGGTCCCCTTCCCCTTCAGCGCCGCAATTGATCCAACCGTTGCCGGAAGGGCCGTTTGTGCCGCTGCCGACGGTCGGCTCTTAGGAGGATGAGCGAAATGCCAAGGCTGTCCGCAGTCGAGAACATTAAAATCAATGTCGTTCTGTTTGCCTCCACCGCGTTTATCGGAGATAACCTGGTGATCCGCCCGCGAACCCGGGCTGTTGCCGTTCATCAGAGGTACCCAGTCTATCTGATGGATGTTCCGGAATTCAGGGCGACAGTCTTCAGGCGTCCCAAACTGAAACCGGTCGTTCGCGAAGAGGTTGACATGGAGATTGTGAATAGGGTGCCGGTCATCAAAGTGGACAATGTAAACATCCGCTCCGTTTCCACCTCCGCGGTGTTTCAAGTGGGGTCTACCGGAATCATCGACGCGGAGGCGCGTGTGAAGCATGCAAGGCGGATTCTGGATTGATCGGGAAACGTTACTTCGATTTGCTGAGCTTTTCGATTTTGGTGAGATTGGAGGGGATGTCATCGTCCCCCGTTTGTTCCTTGCGGCTTTCCTTTAGACATTGAACATTCATCCGGCTCGTACCGTGAAGCACTCCGCCTTTCACAATGGACAGCGCGTTGACGCTGATCTGGCCGAATACTTTGCCGGTTTCCGTGATTTTCAGAACCTCTTTAGTCCGGACGGTGCCGTTGATGGTGCCCGCATTGATCACATTGCGGGCGGAGATGTCGGATTCCAGGACGCTGTTTTCCCCGACCGTCAAATCTCCGGCGCACTCAATCTCTCCGATGAACTGCCCTTCAATGCGCAGATTGGACTGGGAAATCAATTTTCCGTCCATAATCGTTCCGGGTCCGATCAAGGTATAAGTTTCATTGCCTGGCCTGCCTGCCGTTTTGTTTCGAAGTCTGGCTGATTTTAATCGGAACATGCGACTGTCTCCTTTCATTTTGGCAAGTAGCGGGCGGGATTGACCGGTTTGTTGTTTACCGTCACCTGATAATGCAGATGCGGGCCGGTGCTTTGGCCCGTTGTCCCGACACGCGCGATCAGGTCTCCCTTTTGCACCGTTTCCCCCAATTTCACTGCAAATTTGCTCAGGTGCAGATACATGGTGTGCATCTGCCGGCCGTGGTCGATGACGATATAATTCCCATGCTCGTAATCAAAGCTGACTATGATCACTTTGCCGTCCGCCGCTGCAAACACCGGGTCGCCGATCCTGGCTTCGATATCCAATCCATCGTGAAAAGAGGGCTTTCCGGTGAAGGGATCGCGCCTGATTCCGAATCCGGATGTAATTTTTCGGGTAAGAACCGGCCAGATGGAAGGGGTGATCCGCTTAATCTGCTCCATATGCAAAAGCACGGTTTGCAGGCTGGTGAGCTTTGAGTTCAGCGGTTCCATTTGCTGCAGCAGGGAATCGTACTGCCGGAGCAGAATTTCGGTTTCCTGCCGCATATTTTCCGGCGTTAACGCTGACGAAGGGCCCCCTTCCGCGACGCCCGTTACATCCGAGCCCGGATCGGCTGCTGCGGAGCTTTCCGAAGGCAAGCCTGTCTTTTCCTGGATCGTTTTGGTTAATTGTTCGATCTCCTGCAATCGGCTATTTACTTTTTGCGCCTGCTCGGACAGTGAGAGTATGCTGTTCCGAAGCTGTCCAATTTTGGCGTCCTTGCTGGCGGCGAGCGTCCGCATCCCGGTTTGTTCCCGATTCAGCCGGGAGTGAAGCTGTCGGATGCTGCTTTCGTAACCCAGCCAAACGAAAATAACGGCTGCTGCGAAGCTGCACAGTGCAATCAGCGACACTCCGGCGGCGATTTTCAGCTTCGAAACGGAGAATGTTTTTTGTATGACGGGTCGGTTGGCATCGTCGATGAAGATCAAGGTGATTTTTCGTTGGACATCCCGGATTTTCATGTCGTCTCCCGAAAAAATGCCGTTTCCAATAATGTATGTCCGCTTTTTGCAAGTTAGAATGGATAAACGGTAAATATCGTCATTTTATGGAACGTTATTGTCAAATGCTCAGGATCAGTGTATGATACAGATAAGTTTCAGGGGTGGAAAGCGATTTCTTTTTTTGACGGGGGGACGTACATAATCGGCAGGTTCCGGGTGTATGAATGTATTAACACCATTAACCATCAGGGAGGAAAATGAATGGCTTCAAAAACGAGTGACGAAGTTAAAAAAAGCGTGATGGAATTGACCCGCATTTATCGTCCTGCTAACCCGAGAAAATTTGTCAAGGAATTCGTAAAAAAATACAAGGTACATGGCGGATATGAAAACGAACTTACACATCTGGTTGAGATGGAATTGGGGAAATTGAAATAAGCCGGCACGGCACAATGGCAAGGCCCCGGTCGTGAAATTTCCGGGGTCTTGCCATTGTGCTGTTAATTGGGAAATTACTCTTGTTTCAGTGATCAATTGTCCGAAATTTTTTTAAATCGGGCTATAAAAATATTAAATTGATCTGTTTTTTGGAGGGTGTTAAAATAATTAATATTGCGAAAATTGGCGAAGTATCACTAAAAATTTAGGTAGAAAGGTGCACGAGATGAAACGTAACGGCTTACCATCCAAGCAAGGGCTGTATGACCCCCGTTTCGAACATGACGCCTGTGGTATCGGTTTCGTGGCTAACATCAAAGGGAAAAAATCAAATGAAATAGTTCACCAGGCGCTGACCATATTGACAAATTTGGATCACCGCGGCGGACAGGGCTCCGAAACGAATACCGGCGACGGTGCCGGAATCCTCATGCAGATCCCGCACAAATTCCTGAAGAAGGAATTGGCGAAAAAGAACATCAACCTGCCCAAAGCCGGAGATTACGGCGTCGGCATGGTTTTCTTCTCGCCCGATCCGGCGCACCGCAAGCAAGGCGAGCAAATCCTCGAAAGGATCATAGCCGAGGAAGGGCAGCATTTGATCGGATGGCGGACAGTTCCGACGGATGACGCTCTATTGGGCGAAACCGCGAAGTCGAGCGAGCCGTTCATTCGTCAGGTGTTCATCAAACGCAGCTCCGCTGTGAAGGACGAGTTGACCTTTGAACGCAAGCTGTATATTATCCGCAAGCGCGCGGAACGGGAGATCCGGGCTTCGGAAACAGAAGGCGGAGAATTTTTCTATTTTTCCAGTCTCTCCTGCCGGACAATCGTATACAAGGGCATGCTGACCACCGATCAGGTGGATACCTTCTACCTTGATCTGCGCGACCCCTCGGTAGAAACGGCGCTGGCGCTCGTTCACTCGCGTTTCAGCACGAATACGTTTCCCAGCTGGGAACGCGCGCATCCGTACCGGTACTTGATCCACAACGGGGAAATCAATACGCTTCGCGGCAACGAAAACTGGATGTACGCCCGACAGGCCGTATGCGAATCCGAAGTCTTCGGGGACGATTTGAAGAAAGTGCTTCCGGTTATTGACGCGGATGGAAGCGATTCCTCGAAATTCGATAATACTTTCGAGTTCCTGCTTTTAGCCGGCCGTTCGCTGCCGCATGCCGCTATGATGATGATTCCGGAACCGTGGCAAAACCATGAAAGCATGGATGCTGAGCTCAAAGGCTTCTATGAATTCCACAGCTGCCTGATGGAGCCATGGGATGGTCCTGCGGCAATGGCATTCACAGACGGCAGGCAGATTGCCGCCGTGCTGGACCGCAACGGTTTGCGGCCGGCCCGATATTATGTGACCAAGGACGATCTGATCGTGCTTGCGTCCGAGGTCGGTGTGCTGGATATTCCTCCGGAGGATGTCATACTGAAGGATCGGCTTCGACCGGGCCGCATCCTGTTGGTGGATACGGTAGAGGGCCGGATTGTTTCCGATGAGGAAGTTAAAAGCAAAATCGCTTCCGAGCAGCCGTACAAGGAATGGGTTGACCGGCATATGATCGATCTGAGCCGGATTGAGGACGCTCCGGACGTGCATGAATACAGCCATGAGCTGCTGACGCAAAGACAGCAGGCCTTTGGTTATACGTATGAGGATTTGCGCAAAATGCTCGCGCCGATGGCGACGACGGGCGTCGATCCGATCGGATCGATGGGCATCGATTCGCCGCTCGCCGTACTGTCGGATAAACCGCAGCTGCTCTACGATTATTTCAAGCAATTGTTCGCTCAAGTTACCAACCCGCCGATCGACGCCATCCGCGAAGAATTGATTACGGCAACGGTTACGACGATCGGGCCGGAAGGCAATTTGCTGGATCCAAAGCCGGAGAGCTGCCGGCAGATCCGCATTAAAACGCCGATTCTGACCAATGAGGAGATGGCCAAGCTGCGCCATATCCGGCGGGAAGGGTTTAAAACCGCCGAACTGCCTTATTTGTATAAGGCAGCTCATGGCGAAAAAGGCTTGGAGCAGGCGCTGACAGGCTTGTTTGCCGAAGCGGACAAGGCCATTCGGCAAGGAGCCACTCTGCTGCTCTTGACCGATCGCGGCATGAACGCCGAGCTTGCCGCCATCCCTGCGCTGCTGGCCGTTTCAAGCCTGCATCACCATTTGATCCGTTCGGGCACGCGAACGAAAGTCAGCCTGATTCTGGAAACCGGGGAAGCGCGTGAAGTGCAGCATTTTGCGCTGTTGATCGGATACGGCGCCAGCGTCATCAATCCGTACCTTGCGCTTGAATCCCTGGACGACATGATCAGGCAGGAAGAAATCGTCAACATCGATCACCAAAAAGCGGTGTACAACTATATCAAAGCGTCCACCAAAGGGATCTCCAAGGTGCTTTCCAAAATGGGGATTTCGACGATCCAAAGCTACAGAGGAGCCCAGATTTTTGAAGCGATCGGTCTCAGCAAGCCGTTCGTGGACCGATATTTCACCTGGACGCCTTCGCGTATCGGCGGAATCGGATTGGCCGAGGTTTCCCGGGAAGTGGAACTCCGGCATGCGAAAGCATTTTCACCGCAGGAAGGCAAAGAAAAAGTCTTGGATACGGGCGGACATTATCAGTGGAGAAAAGAAGGGGAATATCATCTTTATAATCCGCAAACCGTTCATACTTTGCAGCAGGCCTGCCGCACCAATGATAAGCAGCTTTTTAAAGCATATTCGGACATGATCAACGATCAGGAAAAGCAGCTGAAGACGCTTCGCGGACTGCTGAAGCTCAAATCCGATGCCGAACCGGTTCCTTTGGATGAAGTGGAATCCGTGGAGTCGATCTGCCGGCGATTCAAGACGGGTGCGATGTCCTATGGCTCGATCAGCAAGGAAGCGCATGAAAGCCTGGCAATCGCCATGAACCGCATCGGCGGCAAAAGCAATACCGGCGAGGGCGGAGAAGATCCCGCGCGTTTCATTCCCGACGCCAACGGAGATCTGCGCCGCAGTGCGATTAAACAGGTCGCTTCAGGAAGGTTCGGCGTCACCAGCCATTATTTGGTCAATGCCGATGAAATTCAGATCAAGATGGCTCAAGGGGCCAAACCCGGTGAAGGCGGACAGCTTCCCGGCAGGAAGGTATATCCGTGGATTGCCGAAGTCAGGGGATCGACACCCGGTGTGGGACTGATCTCGCCTCCTCCGCACCATGACATTTATTCAATTGAGGATTTGGCGGAATTGATTCACGATTTGAAGAACGCGAATCCGAAGGCCAGAATCAACGTCAAGCTGGTTTCGGAAGTCGGCGTGGGCACGATTGCCGCGGGGGTTGCCAAAGGCCATGCGGACGTGGTGTTGATCAGCGGCTATGACGGAGGAACCGGAGCTTCGCCCAAAACCAGCATCAAGCATGCGGGACTTCCGTGGGAGCTGGGCTTGGCCGAAACCCATCAAACCCTGGTGCTGAACAACCTGCGCGACCGGATCGTCGTGGAGACGGACGGCAAACTGATGACCGGGCGTGACGTGGTGATTGCCGCGCTGCTGGGCGCGGAGGAGTTTGGATTCGCTACCGCCCCGCTGGTTGTACTGGGATGCGTGATGATGCGGGTTTGCCATATGGATACGTGCCCTGTCGGAGTCGCGACGCAAAATCCCGACTTGCGCAAAAAATTTTCCGGTGATCCGCAGCATGTGGTGAATTTCATGCGGTTCATCGCGCAGGAAGTCCGAGAACTGATGGCGCAGCTCGGATTCCGCACCATCAACGAAATGATCGGAAGAACGGATAAGCTTGAAGCGGTTCAGGCGATTGAGCATTGGAAAGCGAAAGGACTGGATCTGTCGCCGCTTTTGTATCAGCCCGATGTACCGAGTCATGTTGGCCGATACTGCACCGAACCGCAGGATCACGGACTGAACCGCTCGCTGGATATGCAAGAGCTGCTCAACATCTGCGAACCGGCTTTGGAAAGGCAGGAACCGGTTCATGCGGTGCTGCCGATCCGCAATATCAACCGCGTCGTGGGAACGATCCTCGGCAGCGAGATTACGAGACGTTTCGGAGCGGAAGGTCTTCCGGACGGAACGATCCGCCTGCATTTCCGGGGCTCGGCCGGCCAAAGCTTCGGCGCATTCGTGCCCAAGGGGGTTACCCTGTCCCTGGAAGGAGATTCGAATGACTATTTCGGCAAAGGGCTGTCCGGAGGCAGATTGGTTATTTATCCTTCAGAGAAATCGATGTTTGTTCCGGAACAGAACATCATTATCGGCAACGTGGCTTTTTATGGCGCCACTTCCGGCGAAGCGTACATCCGCGGCATGGCCGGTGAGCGATTCTGCGTCAGAAACAGCGGCGTTCGTGTCGTCGTTGAAGGCGTGGGTGATCACGGCTGCGAATATATGACCGGTGGACGCGTGGTTGTGCTTGGACCGACAGGCCGCAACTTTGCGGCGGGCATGTCCGGCGGGATCGCGTACCTTTTTGATCCGGATGATGTTTTTGAAAGCAACTGCAACAAGGAAATGGTGCTGTTCGAGCGGCTCGAGGACGAAGTCGAGATGGAAGAGGTCAAAGGCATGATCCGTCGGCACGTGAAATATACAAACAGCGAGCATGCGCAAAAAATACTCAACCGCTGGGATGAACTGGTATGGAAGTTTGTCAAGGTCATTCCGAAGGATTACAAGCGGATGCTTGAGCAAATCGAGAAGGTCAAAAATTCCGGGTTGACCGGGGAAGCCGCTATTATGGCCGCATTCGAAGCGAATATGTTGGACGAATCGCGCGTGGGCGGAAATTAACGGCCGCAGTGAGCGGCAGGGAAATCTTTTAGGAGGATAGCCATGGGTAAACCGACAGGATTTATGGAATATAAACGGGAGCTTCCCAAAGATCGCGATCCCCTGGATCGTATTCGAGACTGGGAAGAGTTCCACCTGCATTTCTCGGAAGAAAACTTGAAGACCCAAGGTGCGCGGTGCATGGACTGCGGGATTCCGTATTGCCACTCAGGCGTGCTGATCAATGGAATGGCCTCCGGCTGCCCGGTCAACAATTTGATTCCGGAATGGAATGATCTGGTGTACCGGGGGTTATGGAAGGAAGCGCTCGGTCGGCTGCACAAAACTAACAATTTCCCGGAATTTACTGGAAGAGTATGCCCCGCCCCGTGCGAGGGGTCTTGCACAGTCGGTCTGAATGGCGATCCGGTGACGATTAAAACGATCGAAAGAGCTATTATCGACAACGGCTTCGACGAAGGCTGGATCATTCCGGAGCCTCCGGCTGCACGCACCGGCAAGCAAGTCGCGGTTGTCGGTTCGGGTCCGTCCGGATTGGCATGTGCGGCTCAACTGAACAAAGCGGGACATCTGGTTACGGTCTACGAACGCAATGACCGGATCGGCGGACTTCTGATGTACGGCATACCGAACATGAAGCTGGACAAGAGGAAAGTTGTACAGCGCAGAATCGACCTGATGGCCGAAGAGGGCGTCACTTTCATCACCAATACGGAAATCGGCAAGGATATTCCTGCAGAGCAGCTGCTCCGCGAATATGATGCCGTAGTGCTTTGCGGCGGAGCGACCAAAGGGCGAGATCTTCCGATTGAGGGACGGGAATTGAAGGGCATTCATCTAGCCATGGAATTCCTGCACAAAAACACGAAAAGTCTGCTTGATTCCAATCATGAGGACGGGAATTTCATTTCCGCTGAGGGTAAAGATGTCATCGTCATCGGCGGGGGCGACACGGGGACGGACTGCGTGGGTACATCGCTTCGCCACAAATGCAACAGCGTCACTCAACTGGAAATCATGCCGATGCCTTTAAAGGAAAGAACGCCCGGCAATCCTTGGCCGCAGTTTCCACGCATTTACAAACTTGATTACGGCCAGGAAGAAGCACAGGCGGTCTATGGAGCCGATCCCCGTCGTTACAGCATCACAACCAAGCGCTTTGTCGGTGATGATCAGGGGAATGTCAAAGAGCTGCATACCGTTGAAATCGAATGGAAACGCGACGATAGAGGGAGAATGGTACCGGTGGAAATTCCGGGGAGCGAGAAGGTTTGGCCCGCACAGCTTGTTTTGCTCGCTATGGGCTTTCTGGGCCCGGAGGACACCGTGCTTGCCCAATTGGACATTGCCCGTGACGAGCGCTCCAACGTAAAAGCAGAATACGGCAAATTCGCCACGAACGTAAAAGGCGTTTTTAGCGCGGGAGACATGAGGCGAGGCCAGAGCTTGGTCGTTTGGGCGATTAATGAGGGCAGGGGAGCGGCTAGGGAAGTCGACCGATATTTAATGGGTTCCTCCAACCTGCCATAATCCATAAAATACAAATAAATGCTGAACCGCCTTGCATTGCAGGGCGGTTTTTCTGTGAAAATGAAAGATTTACATACGGTTGGATAATTCCGACAAAACTAGACGGGAATTTTTGTAAGTGCAATACAGAAAACGACATGATCTTTAAATCGTTTCCGTTATAATAACTCTTGTACCTATCGGAATTGAAGAAAACAAGCTAGCTAAAAAGGAGAGTGAACGCTTCATTCGAAGTGCTGCGATGATGAAAAAAAAGAATAACTCTGAGGTTGATTATTCCGTTAGCGCAGGCAGGAAGATTACACTCGATGTATTTAGCGTGGCAAAGCAGATGGGCATCCCGCAGCAGGATATTCGCGGTTTGTTCATGGATATTCAAGAAAAAAACCGGGTTTCCGGGCAGGCTGAGAGCAAATAGAAGACAGATTTACATACATATGAGCTAAAGATATGACAGCCTAAAGACCCATGGAACGTTCCGCCCGGACAAAGGCAATGAAACGCCGGGCTTGCTCGGGAGTCAATTCCCTTCCATCGATGGTCAACGTGAACTTATCGAGGATTTGCTCGTCGGACAGTTCAAGCTGATCGGCAAATTCCCGCACCTCACGGTCAAGAACACCTTGGGGATTGTCAATCCGGCCGACCAGGTAATCGATCGAAACTTTGAAGACATCGGCGATCTTGGTCAATGTCGCATAGTCGGGTTCTCTTCTGTTCTTCTCATAATGGGATAAGGCGGCGCGGGAGATCCCCAATCGCTGGGCCAAGTCTTCCTGTGTCCATCCTTGTTTGTCGCGTAATGTCGCAATCCTGTTCCCATATTTCATCTGGTTTCCACCTTTTGAATTCGGATGACAAGATAATCATAATACTTTTTTTGTTTTTTTGCATAAACTGAAACAAAATGTATCAATAATTAGGTAATAGTAAGTATTTTTTTTGTTGATACGATACATATTGTAACATGTATTTAAGAAGTTGAATACTACAAAACGTATCAAATTTTGGAATTAACCTGAAAAAGAATGGAGTCTGATTATGGCATTACCATTGAGTCGCCAGAAAAGAAAATTCGTCCGGATTAAGCTTCAAGGCCAAGAAGCCTTGTTGAATATTATTAGCTTTGAAGGCAAACTGGTGGATGCGGCTAAAAGCAAGCCGGTCATGCTGATCGATATCAGTCCGAAAGGGCTTTGCTTTGAAAGCGATTTGAAATTGCCTGTGGACAACCAGCTTAAGCTTGGTTTCTCGTTTCAACTGATGAATACGGACTGCCAAGTACAAGGGAATCCGGTATGGAGAAGGAAGAATCAACTTTGGCAATATGGGGTTGTCTTTACGGATACGTATCATCAAAGCTCGTTATTGAATCTGCTCTTAAAAGAATACGTTCGAAAAGCGTGCCCGGATTCACGCATCGTGCATGAAATGTACCGCCGTTTGGCGGCCCAATATGAAAAGGAACTGAGATGGCAAATAGATTATCGGGTTTGAGAAGGTTGCAGCCAAACACTACAAAAGATATTGGAGTCCAGCGACTTGGATGAGACATTGGCAGCCATAGAATAAATGAGGGAAGGGGGAAACAGGATGACTGAACAATATATATTTTGTATTTACTGCAATTCCATCGTTCCCATAGCAGCATCGGGAAGGGTGTTTCAAACCGGATATTACAAGGTAAAATACCGTCTTGGACAATGCAGGGACTGCATGGAGCCACATCAAGAAACGCACTGTGATATACTGCAGGAAAGCAATTTGCAGGTTGACCTCGGTTCTTAAAAAGAAATTAGTCCAAACTTTAGTGTTCCCTATGTCCGCACCGGGGACAGCAAGACCTATTCGGCCACCGACTTTTAAATAAAGGAAAGATTGGCATGCAGGGTTCTCAAAGTCATTGGGAAACAAATCCTCCTTAGTCGCATTTCATCCACTCCCCCGCTAGCCAGACCCCGACATCTCCGCTTTCCGCTCCCCAAGCATCCAAGCAATGGAGGATCCGACCAGCAGCGACCAAACCGGCGAGGAAATTCCCGCGAAAGAAACATTGGAAATGGATACGATAAATGCGGCAACAACCGAATAACGATAGGAATGTGCCGAGAAAGCGAAATGCGCATTGGCAATTAGGACCTGCAGCAATGAAAAGCCCGCGATCAGGGAAATAAATGGCCGGGGAAGTAAAGTGATCAGATCAATAACGGCCCATGCAAACAATCCGAATAATGTCACAAGAATCCCGGAAACCATTGCGGCCCGAAATCTTTTATCCTTAGGCCCGACATCCTCACTGCTGCATAATGCGGTCATCATACCGCCAACAGCGACCGCATGTCCACCAAAGAAAGCCGCCAAAGAAGTGCCTATTCCCGAAATGAACAGGGAAGACATCATTGGAGCTTTGTAGCCGTTTTGTTGGAGGGCTGCCATGGCTACGGCGATATCATTGCTGAGTATCAACAGGGCGACAGGAACCGCGATTGAAATGAAACCATGCACAGAAAATGCAGGGATGACCAATTGCGGCAGCACGACGTGCAATTCGGGTATTTGCCAAGCCGGCTGACTTGCCCAGAGGCCGAAAATTCCCAGTACCAGGACACTGACAATAGGTGGTATTTTTTTGAAATAACGGCTCGTCAACAGGAAGCCGAGAATGGACAATGTACCGGCCAAGGGGTAAGCTTGAAGTGCCGGAACGATTTTGATGACATACTGGGCAACCAAGCCCGTCAACATGGCTGCAACAATCGGTTTGGGGAGAAGCTTCATGAATTTAGCGAAAATGCCGGTCATACCAACAAGCGCGATCAATAGCCCCGCCATAACGTAGCTTCCGGCAAGTTCGGGAAGGGTGAAATGTGCGGCAGCCGTGCCCAGAAAGGCGGCAGCGGTAATGGAATGGGCTCCGGCTATGGGCAGTTTAAAAATAAGAGGCATTGCAATACTGACGAGTCCACCCAGAAAAAATACTGCGAACAACCAGGAAACGAGAGCGGTTCGGGAGAATCCCGCGGAATGCGCAGCTTCAATGATAAGTACGGCGCCTCCGGTACAAGCCAAAAGTGCGGAAACGATACCGTTGAATAAATACTGATGCTTATTCAGTGTATTCACACCTTCAACAAATGAAATTAGAAATAATAAGGGCCCGCTTGACTTGGTCAGGCGGGCATCGATTTATAAATCTTGTTCAACCGACATTTGATTTGTTTATATATTGAGGGAATTCGGTCTGTACGCTTTTCTCGGAATCGCTTTTTTCGGCGGTTACACTTGTGCCGGTTTTGCTTTCCATTTTGCTTGATCCGTGGAAAATGGCGCCCTGAGCAATCATCAGCGATTCGGCATTGGAATTGCCGTAAAGTTTGCCGGTTGGGGTTAGGGTCAATGCCCCTTTTGTGATGATGTTGCCGTGAACGGTCCCGGCAATTGTTATGTTGCGGGCGGAAATATTCGATTTGGCATTTCCGTGTTCCCCAATCTCCACATCTCCCTGACACTCGATGTCTCCAATTACATGTCCTTCAATGCGAAGGCCTGCTTCCGATTTGATTCTTCCCTCGAACACGCTTCCTTCCCCGATGATCGTATCGGTCGTGTTCGGGTTCACCTTCGATTTTTTCTTGGCAAACATTCAGTAGTCTTCCTTTCATGATGGTGTTAAATAAGCCATGG
Organism: Ferviditalea candida; assembly: GCF_035282765.1. Lineage (GTDB taxonomy): Bacteria > Bacillota > Bacilli > Paenibacillales > KCTC-25726 > Ferviditalea > Ferviditalea candida. Next base: position 149,202 of record NZ_JAYJLD010000004.1, read on the forward strand.
GATTGACGGTCTTTCCTCGTTTCACTACCTGATAATGGAGATGGGGACCGGTGCTTCTGCCCGTCGAACCCAATCGTCCTATGACTTCGCCTTTACCGACCTTTTGGCCTTCAGTGACCAGAATCTGGTTCAAGTGCATGTACCAGGTTTTGATTCCGTTGGCATGCTTGACAATAATGTTTCTCCCATGGAAAACATCATATCCGGTGGTTTCTACAATGCCCTCTGCGGTGACATACACGGGGTCGTTCAAATTGCCGCCGATATCCACTCCGGAATGAAATCCAGGACGGCCGGTGAATGGATCGACCCGATAACCGAATCCGGAAGTGATCCTGTTCGAAATCGTAGGCCAGATCGATGGCGTCACCCGCAATAAGTACTGCTTGTCAAGCAATTTTTGCCTGGCATCGCCTAGACTGTCCATCAGATTGTCAATATCTTCTCCCAATGAAGAAAACGTGGAAGAAGTATTCGTAAGGAGCTGTTGGATATCCTGATCGCTGATCGCCTCGGTTACCCCGCCCATGCCGGTTTGATCCGCCTGCCCGTGCGAAGCAGGGGTGTTATCCGCAGATAATACAGCGACAGGCTTGACTTTGGTGCTCGTCGAACCGACCTTACCAAGGGTTTTTAATTCCTGTTCCAGCTTTTTTAATTCTTCCACTTTCGTTTTCATTTCATCTGCCTGCTGTGAAAGCTGAATCACCTGGTTCTGCAGCTTGTCGATGGTGTTGTCTTTGTTCTTCAGCTTGTTCTCATACGCCGAGGTTTTATCGATAAGATCTCGCTTCATCAGATTTTTGGCGTGAATATTGTAATCGTTTAAAAAGAAGAAGATTAGCAGGGCGCCTACCAATGTGATCAGAACGGCAGGTATCAGATACAAGATCAAACCCGGGACCCGAAAACGAACAACGGATCGGTTCGCTTCAGGAATGACCATGAATGTGAACTGTCGGCTATCCCATTTCAATTTCATATGTACCCCTTTTTATTGGCTTTTTTTGTATGATGGCTAAGAAATGGAAAGATTATGTGAGGAAAAATAATGAAAAAAATATGCAAAGTTTTTTATTCGCCATACAATCTCAAAAAACCTTCCGATAATTAAAAAAATAAAAAATAAATGATGAGAACAGGAGGAATTTGTTCGAAAAAGTCGAATTGAGTTTAATATATATCTAATATTTGTCAAATCCATCTTTTCACTTGCGAAAGGGAGGAAATAATGGTTAAACTAGCGGGAATCGATGTGGGCAATGACAGCGTCAAAGTGATTGTGGAGGGAATGAACCAACACATCATCATTCCGAATATTGTTGCACCAGGGTACGACAGGCTGATCCTGCAAGAAGAAGAATCCGCTATTGAGGCTCTTGATGTCATCGTGAACAGTCCTTCACTGGAAAAGAACAACCAGCGCTATTTTGTCGGTTTGCTGGCAATGGAAAAAGAAGATAATTTCGAACTGGAAGAAACTGATAATAAGGCGGTATCGGACCAGTCGTTGATCGTGGCCATCACTTCGCTTGCCTATGCGGCTTTGTCCGGTCAGTCCGCATACAGCAACGTTGAAGAAGCCGAATATGTAATCGGAACGGGACTCCCGGTACGCACGTATGCCCGTTTTCATAAAAATTTTGAAGAGCGCCTGGTGGGCGAACATGAAGTGACCTTCTTGACCACCCCGCGTTTTGGAAAGCGGAAGATAAAAGTCATCATCCGCAGGTGCATTGTGTCCATTGAAGGAGCCGCCGCGATTTTCAACCTGGCGACGGATGAATATTTGCAGGTTAAGGACCATGAGCTGTCCAACGGCGTAATCGGCGTGTGTGAAATCGGGGCTTTGACTACCGATTTTCCGGTCGTCAAGAAACTGAATGTGGACAATCATTTCAGCTATGGGGAACAATTGGGTTTATCGGGTTACCTGGATAACATCATCCGCGATGTGGAGGACCTCTACGGCTATTCCTTCCCAAGCCGCTCCAAGCTGGTGCAAAGAATCAAGAGCCGCGATTTTGTCATACAGAGAATCGGTGAACAGCAAGCGGATATCCGGCCGATTGTGGATAATTATTTTTCCCGGGCGGCATTGAAGATTGTTGATATGATCAAAAAACGCTGGAACAAATATCCGGACATTCAATGCTTTTATGTCATCGGCGGCGGCGCATCGGCGTTGAGGCAATATATTCTGGATGCTTCACCATCGATGAAGCTGCGCTTTGTCGAAAACAGCGAACTGCAGAATATGAACGGCTACTACAAAATCGCCCGGTATCGTCTGAATCAGGGACAGACACAGGGCGGTATGGAATAGCAAGCTCAAAAAGCTTTTATGCCGACACCTCGATCGTTTTCGATCAGGTGTTTTTCTTTTTCATGATGAAATCGAGAATGCTGTCGAGCGATTGCGGGGGAATTTGCTGGATCAAATCTCCTTTGCTCCTGAGACGGTCTTCGATGGTGAACAGATTGAAATCCTGAAACCGCAGGTTCATGGAAAGCTCGTTCCATTCGAGAGGTGTCGACACAGGGGCGTGTTCCCGGGCGCGTGGCGTATAAGGGGCGGAAAGCGTTTTGCCGGGCCAATGCTGAAGATAGTCGATATAAATCAAGTCTTTGCGGTTTTTTTTCAGCCGTTCGATCGTAAATAAGCCGGGATGCTTATGCGACAAAAAATTTCCGATAAACTCGCCGATCGCCCGAAGCTGCTCGAATGTGTAGCCGCGCCGGATCGGAACGAAAATCTGTATCCCGGTCGCGCCGGAGGTTTTGGGGATGCTTCGGATGCGCAGCGAATCCAGAACTTCACCTACGAGCAGTGCCGCCTGCATGATCCGCGGTTCCACTTCCAGAGAAGGGTCGATGTCGATGATCCATTCGGAGGGCAAAGGGTCGCCGATATAATGAAAGGAGGGGTGAAACTCAATACTGGCCAGATTACCCAGCCACATTAAGGCAGACAGCGAATCCAGATTAACATAATTAATGCCGTTGAGGACGGCCGTCCGCACGAATTCCGGAGAGGGCTCCGGACAGTTTTTCTGATAGAACGATTTGCCCCGTATGCCGTCTGGAAATCGGATCGTGGTCAAATACCGGTTCCGGCAGTATGTCAGCAGATAGGGCGCCAGTTTGGCCAACTGGAGCAAAAAATCCATCTTGGTGATGCCCTGTCCCGGCCATAAGACCTTTTCCGGATTGGTTACGGCAATCTCATGCCCTTCCACGCGGATGATTTCCTTCAAGCTCGCAGCGGCCAACGCGGTATGTCCTCCTTATCCGAATATAACGTTTCCTAAATATTATTCCAAAATCGGTTCAAACTATCATCAACCGATGCCGGGAAAGAACCGGTGGGATGGAAGAGACGGAACGAAGGAGACGGAAAATGGAACTGCCCCCCTTGAAACCGATTGTGCCCATGGAGCCTGTAAGAAGCGAGACGATTCCGCAAACCGGGAATTGGGCAGTTCAGATCAAATGGGACGGTGTGCGTGTTCTCACTTATTTTGACGGTCAAAACGTCCGTATGTTCAACCGCAAATTGAATGAACGAACGCTTCATTATCCCGAAATTGCCGATATCCGCTCGTATTGCGACGCTGATTCGGTTGTTTTGGATGGTGAGGTGATCGCTCTGGGGGCCGATGGAAGGCCATCCTTTCATCAAGTTATGCGGCGGGACGGCATGCGCCGAATGGAGAAGGTTCTCCGCTTGCGGGAGGAGGTGCCGGTGAGCTATATGATTTTCGATATTATTCATTATAATGGCGAGTGGATTCAGCGCCGCACTTTTGCAGAAAGAAGCGAACTCCTGGAGCATATTATCAAACCGAATGCCCATATTCAGCGGGTGGTTTCCCATGATGACGCGGCGGCTCTGTTTGCGGTGATGCGGCAGCACGGGATGGAAGGAATCGTCATGAAGAACATCGAGTCACCTTACCTCATCGGGGAAAAGAAGAACTACTGGTTAAAGATCAAAAACTACCGCGACCTTGTTGCCGTCATCGGGGGCTTTACCGTACGGGAAGGAAGAGTCAATGCGCTGCTTTTGGGACAATACGACGGACAAGCCGGACTCCGATATATAGGACATGCGGGTACTGCCAAATTCACATACAGTGAATGGAAGGAGCTTGAGCATCGCTTGAGAACGATGACCAAGCAGGAATGTCCTTTCTTCAATAAGCCGAGAAGGACTCCCTTTACTTATTGGACAACCCCTCAAATTACGGTAAAAGTCCGATTCGCCGAGTGGACGGAAGGCGCTACTCTTCGTCAGCCCTCTATCCAAGGCATTGCAGACGTCCCTTCGGAGGAGTGCAATTTCGGAGAATGAGAACGGATTTTCTGAAGAACGCCGTGATGCGGGATGAAGAAGGCTACATTATGGTGGATGATCAGCTGAGCACCAATGTGGAGGGTGTATTTACAGGCGGAGACGCACGAAGAACGCTGATCAAGCAAGCGGTAATCTCGGCGGCCGACGGATGCATCGCGGCATTGGGAGCAGACCAATTCGTCAACAAACGGACTCAATTGCGTCCGCAGTACAGCTGATCTCGGTTGAAGATAGATGCAAGCGGAAATGATCGTTAATGCGATCGCTTCCGCTTTTTAGGATACCGTTTCTTTGGTTTTGCTTTTTTTGGCGGCTCCCGTTTTGGCTGCTGGCTTTTTTGCCGCGGGCTTTTTTGCTCCGGCTGCGCCGGTATCGGTTTTGACCGCTTCGAGACTGGCCTGCAGAGCGGCCATAAGGTCGATGACATTGGCGCGCTGCGGTTCGGGAGCCACTTTGATCTCTTCTCCGGATATTTTCTGTCCGATCAATTCCAGCAATCTTGCCCGGTATTCATCCGGATATTTATCCGGTTCGAACGGGGTGGAAAGCTGCTCGATCAGCATGACGGCCATGTTCAACTCCTTTTCGTTGACCTCGGTCTTTTCGGGTAAATTGGGAACCTGGTTGATCGGACGGATTTCATCGGGATAAAAGATAGTTTCCATCGCGATGCAGTTCTCCATCACACGGATGGCCGCCAGACTGCTTTTGGTCCGGATGGAAACCTGCGCGATTCCGATTTTGCCGCTCTGCCGCATCGCTTCAAGCAGCAGGTTGTAGGCGTTTGCACCTGTTTCGGCCGGCGACAGATAGTATGTTTTTTGAAAATAGATGGGGTCGATTTCCTTCAGGTCGACAAAATCCAGGATCTTGATCTCTTTGCTGGCAGCCGACTGGATTTGCTCCAATTCATCCTTTTGAAACGTGACGAACCTTCCCTTATCATATTCATATCCTTTGGCGATTTCCTCCCACTCCACCTCCCTGTTGCAGATCGGGCAGCTCCGTACGTATGCAAGCGGCGAACCGCACTTATCGTGAATATACCTGAGCGAAATGTCTTTGTCCTGCGTGGCTGAGAACATTTTGACCGGGACGTGGACCAAACCGAAGCTGATAGCTCCTTTCCAAACCGTATGCATTGGGAGACCTCCTTTTTTTCATAGTATTTGCGTCGCCGTAAGGGTGTATGTAACCACATGAAAAAACGCAATCCGGGCAGATTGCCGAATGAAAGCCGCCCCGGCGGGGCATTGTAAGGGAAGGATTGGATTCAGCCAAAGGAGGTCAATAGTTTTGCCGAGCAATGATCATAATCTGAAGGACTCGCTGCATGAAGGGCGCGACGAAAATTTCATGGACATCGACCGCATGGTCAACGAGGGATTGGGCGGAGGAAATGTCACCATGGACAACGGTCTGATTGAAGAGACGACAACCGATACGATGCGGGAAAGCGAATCGGTGAACAACCGGCTGAACGGGGAAGAAGGACGGGGGTGATCAAATGGACATTCAACGGGCCAAGCAAATACTGGAGATGTCGGACTTTGTGGATGTGCAGTTCGACGGGCAGGCCGTGTGGATCGACAGTGTCGATATGGACAGCGGAGCCGTCAAAGTGCATTCGATGGACAATGAAGCCGACCGTAAAAGCGTATCTCCCGAACAGTTGCGGGAACTTAGTTAGGCGGCGAAATGAGCGATGGTGTTCCGGGAATCTGTCCGTCGGAACCACCTCTGTTAAAACCGGGAATATGAGTTGATTTTTGCGGTAGATTCCCGATTTTAAAGGAGGCCGTAAACTTTCCGTACCATCCCTTTTCCTCCATATGCCTTTGAGTAAAGAATTCACGACTTCCGTCGGACAGACTCCTTGAGCGATGACCATCGCTCTTTTTGCTGTTGGGGGAACAGGAAAACCGGAGAGTCGGAGAGAAATAAGTATGGCAGAGATGGGATTGCTTGCGTCGACCTGGTCCGGAAGTCTATAATATTGACCAATATAATCCTTTGTTTTGAAAACGGATGGAGTGAACGGGATGTCGGACATTCAAACGGAATACCAATTTGCTTCCCGCAGTCTGGAGGATACCCGGCGTTTGGCGGAGGCGATCGCCAAATTTGCGAAGGCCGGCAGCGTCATTGCGCTTGAAGGGGATCTCGGAGCGGGCAAGACGGCGTTTTCGCAGTTTTTTGCAAGCGCTCTGGGTGTCAGGGATACCGTGAATAGTCCGACTTTTACCCTCATTAAAGAGTATCAGGGACGGGAGCTGCCGCTTTATCATATGGATGTATACAGGGTTACGGCAAACGAGGCCGGAGAACTCGGATTGGATGAATATTTCTATGGGGAAGGCGTGACGCTGGTGGAATGGGCCAGCCGCCTGGAGGATCTGCTTCCGGACACTCGGCTTTCCTTATATATTGAATATGTGGCGGGGCAAGCGCGAACATTTAGGATTGAGCCCTTTGGCCGGCCCTATACCGGATGGTGTGAAGAAATGAAAAGAATGGGAGTTATCAAATGATGGAACCTAGCAATTCGGAACAGCGCCTTGAAGGCCGTCTGCTGGCACTGGATACGGCGACTTCGTCCATGACCGTTGCCGTGCTGGAAAACGGAAAGCTGCTGGGAGAGCGCAATTCCCTGGCCGAACGGAACCATTCCATACGGTTGGTTCCCGCCATTGGTGAGCTTTTGCAATCGTTGGGCATGACCATGAAGCATATCGACGCTGTTGCCGCGGGCAAGGGACCGGGTTCGTATACCGGAGTGCGGATCGGCGTAACGGTTGCCAAAACCTTCGCCTGGACTTTGAGCATCCCGCTGCTCGGCATATCAACCCTGGAAACTCTGGCTTACGGCGGATTCGATCCGGCACTGCGGGAGCGGGGATTCACGCAGTGGGTCGTACCGATTCTGGATGCGCGCAGGGGTCAGGTCTATACCGGACTGTACGGAGATAACGGGAGCGGCTGGGTGTGCATGAAGGAAGACGGTGTCCGGAAGATGCGGGATTGGGCGCTCGAGCTGCGGGAAATGCTGGAGAAGCATCGGAATGAAGCGCCGCCGCACCGCATTTTATTCGTCGGGGAAGTCGAGCCGTTTACCGGAGTGATAAAGATTCTGGCGCTGCATGGCAAGGTCGAAACGGCGGATCAGCCGGTTCGCGCCTATCATGCGGGGCTGCTCGCTTTGGAACGCTGGAAGCATGGGGAGTTTGAAGCTGTTCACAGCTTCAATCCAAACTACACGCAGCTGGCGGAAGCGGAGAAAAAGCTGTTGGCCAAGCAAAACTAGGGGGGAGCCGGATGAAAGAACGCAATTGGGACGACCAAATGGATGCGCCGCGCTTCCGGCCGATGCAACTGGCGGATATCGACCAGATTTGCGGGATTGAACAGGAGGCTTTTACCTCGCCATGGACGGCTGCGGCTTTTCAAAACGAGCTGATGAATAACCTTTTTGCCCGGTATCTGGTCATGGAGTGGAACGGCCAGGTCATCGGATACGGCGGCATGTGGCTGATTACGGATGAAGCGCATATTACCAATATCGCGGTTAGGTCGGACTTTAGGGGCCGCAAGCTGGGCGAGAAGCTCCTGCGGGAGCTTCAGGACACCGCCAGAGTTATGGGGGCCAACCGGATGACGCTGGAAGTTCGGGTGTCCAACTACGTGGCCCAGCGGTTATATGAAAAGATGGGGTTTGTTCCCTCCGGAGTCCGCAGAGGCTATTACTCCGACAATATGGAGGATGCGCTGATTATGTGGGCGGAGCTGGGAACCTGATATTTAGAAAATACGGAAAAGAGCGATATGCGGAATGAACAAGCTTGAAAAAAACAAGCCCAATAATGAACTCGAAAATAACGCGCCTGAACATAACGCATCGGATGAAAAAAATCGCATTTATCGTGAACAAGACGGGTTTGAGACAACACAAGCAGCCGGGGATCGAAAAAGCTCCGGGCACGGCAAAACGGGGACTCCTGTGCGCATATTGGCTGTAGAAACCAGTTGCGACGAGACCTCTGTCGCCATCGTGGAAAACGGCAGGAAGGTGCTGGCAAACGTGGTGTCCAGCCAAATCAAGATCCACCAGAAGTTTGGCGGCGTGGTGCCTGAGGTGGCTTCCCGAAAGCATGTAGAAACGATTACGTGGATTATTGAACAGGCGCTTGATCAAGCCGATCTGAAATTGCATGAACTGTCCGCCATTGCCGTGACGCAGGGTCCCGGATTGGTCGGTTCGTTGCTGGTGGGCGTCGTCGCGGCCAAAGCGCTGGCGCTGGCGGCGGGCCTTCCGTTCATCGGGGTGCACCATATTGCGGGGCATATTTACGCGAATCGTCTCGTCCATGAGATGGAATACCCGCTGCTTGCGCTGGTGGTTTCCGGAGGACATACCGAGCTGGTGCTGATGCGGGAGGAAGGCCGTTTTGAAATCATCGGCCAAACGAGAGACGATGCGGTCGGCGAGGCTTACGACAAGGTTGCGAGAGCTTTGGACATGCCTTATCCGGGCGGCCCGCATGTGGATCGGCTGGCTCAGCAGGCGGATGTGGCGATACCGCTCCCGAGGGCCTGGCTGGAGCCGGATTCCTATGATTTCAGCTTCAGCGGGCTGAAAACGTCGGTACTTGCCGTGCTGAATCAGGCAAGCATGAAAGGCGAGCACGTGGAGCCTGCCCAGCTGGCGCGGGGCTTCCAGGAAGCGGCGATCGACGTGCTCGTGACCAAATCGCTTCGCGCCTGCCGTGAATACGGCGCGAAGCAGCTTGTGTTGGCCGGCGGCGTGGCGGCCAACCAGGGCTTGCGTGCAGAGCTCGCGAGGCGCTGTGAAGCGGAAGGCATTCCGCTTCTGGTGCCGCCGCTGGAGCTCTGCACCGACAACGCCGCGATGATCGCAGCCGCGGCGTTTCTCAAATGGGATCAGGGGCGGTACGCGCCCCTGGACCTGAAAGCGGAGCCGCTCTTGTCCCTGGAGCGATGGGCGGAGGGCCCGTGATGCATCCGCGATAGCAGCCCCAGCCGGAATCGCGGCCGCATGAGCTGCAACTTCAGCTGTAATTTCAGCTGAGACGTCGAGCGGATCACCGCTGCAGAAGGGTGGCCTATCAGCGGATAACACGCTGCGGCCAGTGACCTCGGATTATTAAACGGACCATATAGTCGTTATTTGGATAAAGGAGTGCGGAAATGCCGATTAACGGCGCCTCAATCCATTAGAATATTTAATTCATCGGGATGTTCTCGATCCTCTCACCAATTTCAGCAGAAGTTGCTCACGATACAGTTTGAATGATTGGGTCTATCGCCAAAAACCGGCAAATAGTTGACGAATAAACTCGAAGTATGTTATGTTAATTTTGTTAAATATTTCTTTCAATCTTTAATAATGGTGAAAAAGGAAAGCTTGCTGTTGGATATTCAATGTCTTTTGCGGAAGCACCGTCTGTATTTGCGCAGTCCGTCGGATTGTGATGAGTACAGGCGTTTTGTCGTTTTTTGGGGATTTTGGCGACTGCAATTATAATCTATTAAAATTAACGTTCGGGAGTGATGGACAATGAAAATGAAAAGATTTTTTTATTCGGGTGTGCTTGCTGCTTCTATATTCGCTTTGCTAGCTTTGCAAGTAAAAGCAATAGGTCCTGGGGGATTATCGGATATTAGCGGACATTGGGCCAAAGCAGCCATCCAGAATGCGGTGGCGAATGGATATGTCGCGGGCTATCCGGACGGAACATTCCAACCGGATGCGCAAGTCACGCGTGCCGAGTTTATCAAAATGGCCGTGGATGCGCTGAAGCTGCCGCACAGCCAGGGAGGAACGCCGTGGTATCAGCCGTATGTGAGTGCAGCGGTGGAAGTCGGCATCCATCAGGAGAAAGATTTCAATACGGATTGGAATAAGCCGTTGACCCGAATGGAAATGGCGCGGATCGCGGTGCGGGCGACCGATTCAACATTACAAAAACCGGATGCACGGTTGGATGATAAATCGTTCATGTACCGGGCAACAAATAACGGGATTATTCAAGGAATGGAAAATGGGGAATTGCAGCCGGCAGGCTTGTCTACCCGCGCACAGGCTGTGGCAATCATCGAGCGCATTTTGACGGTGAAAAACGGCGGCAAGCTGCCGGTGGATCAGCGGGCAGTCACGTATGCGCAAGTGGACATCAAGGGAACGAATGTCGATACACTCCTGGGATTGCAATTGAAACCTTTTCCGATTCATTTAAACCTGAGGAAAGACGTCGATGTGTACGTGGATAAGATCATTGCCGTGGATATGACGGACCCGAACGCGCCGTACCGGGATTGGTTTCCGAAAACGATTCGGGTTAAGGATCGTTCTTCTGCGGACAACTGCATCCTGTTTGCGATGCACCTGAATGTGATTAACAACAATGATAAGGATCATTCGATTTTCAATTATGAATTTAGTGTAGAAGGAACCAACGGGGACTATCAAAGAACTGGTATACCTTATGAATACTATGAAAGTGGGAAAACCCCAATTCATCCAGTTGATTCCATCATATTGGACACTAAGAAAGATTCCGAAGGATGGTATGTGATTTCGGTCGAGAAAGAAAAATACCTCTACAATCCGGCGAACAAGATCATCCGGATTTATGACATGATTCACCAAAGGTTCATTAATTTTACTTTGGAGTAGGTGTTACTTTTGCGAAAAAGATCGATTCGTGCAGCTTCTGTTTTTATGCTGCTTGTCACCCTTTTGAACGTTTTGACTTTGTTTCCTTCGTTTACGCAAGCAGCCAATACGCAAACCTACACGCTCAATTTTGGACAAGCCCCGATCAACGGACACATCTATTTACCGCAGTCACAAATCACGAATGTTCCGGTAAATGTGGCCAATGGTACCAATCAGATCGTAAGTTGGGAAGTCAACATTAACGGTACGGTCAAAAGCAATTATGGCACGTTGTCTGGAACGACGATCACACTTCCGACGATTGACGGACAAAGCACCAGATTGTACAGCAAATCGAATTCGAATCCTGGATTTAAGATCACCCGGTCGGTAGACGGTTTGAAATGGTTAATAGCCGGTTCAGATCCGGATACGGGCCAATATGCTTCTTATACGTTCAATGGTCCTGTAGGAACAAGCGGCATATCCGAGTATCCCGGTTTAATCCCGTCCGACGCTCCGGCCTGGTTTCGGGAAAGCACGTCCGGGAGAGCCATGACGTATTCGAAAGATGTCCCGCCCCCGGATCAGTTTTATTTCAACTCTTCATATACCGGGACCACGATTTCACCGAGCGCGGCCACCAACATCAACATAACCGGGGCGACTCCTTCCATGAGTGGCGTGCATGTGCTGGCTTTTGGTCAAGGCAATCCCGGAAAAGGGATGGTCAAAGTCTCGAAACAGTTAGATGATCAGTATAATATACAAAACGTAGACTGGTGGGAGGAACCATTTACCGGAAGCCAGGGCTACAACCAACTTCGCAACTATTATTACAACGTTGATGCGGCATGGGAAGCGACGACTTATCAGTATGACGTGACGATTACGGTCACTTACAATGCGGCCCCAACCCCAACACCAACGCCGCCGCCATCGCCAACGATTACAGGGGATTTTGACATCGTGCCGTCCACAATCAATTACCGGGATAACTTTACGCTGCATCCGAAAAACTTTGTTTTGACGAACGGCTGCGCCTATCAGTGGCATGAATACAAGTTTGTGAACGGAACAAGCGAGGACTATTCCAAACTGATAACGAGTCAGACCCAAGATACGACTTATAGTTATAGCACATATCCTGCAAATATCACGGCAGGCAGTATTCAAGTGTATATTAAAGTCGCCGGCGATTGCGGGGATTCCGGATGGATCGGACCGAAAACCCTGACGGTGAACAGCCCGGCAAACAACCATCCTCCTGTGTTTCAAGCAGGGTTTTTCAAAAGCAACGACTATAACAGCTGGAAGCCGGAATATCAAGCGGTATATGGGTCGACATTAAATTTGCGCATCATTACGACAGATCCTTTTGCCGATCCGAAAGAGCCGTATGATCCGGATGGAGATTCCTATCAATTCACGTGGGATTTTGCGGGCAGCAGCGATCCTTGGATACAAAAAATCGGGACCGACAACGGGGGATTTAACCATCAAGACACTTACAGCTTTATCCATGCGGATGCGCTCGGCACTCACTCTGTGAAGGTCACAATGACGGATATCTTCGGCGCGGCAACAACCCATACGGTTTCCATTACAATCGTTCCGCCGAATCCGGTTGCTATCATTAAAGGGCCCGATTCGGTGGTGGAAGGAAGGCCGCTGCCATCACCGTTTGACGGAAGCAACAGCTACAGCCCGACGAACGCCAAGATCACCCAATATCTCTGGACAAATAAAAAGGACGTTTATTCGACTCCGGGGACCGAAACGATTACGCTTGATGTCGTGGATGAAAATAATCTTAAATCCTTGGCTCCCGCCACACATACGCTTACGGTTAAACCGGATCTGCCGCCGATTGCGGAGTTGTCCTATGGCATGATCGGGATACGCAACAATAAAATAACGTTCCAGGATACGTCCTACAGCCCGGACGGAGATACCATCGTAGAGCATACCGTCTCTCTCGTCTGCGACAAAAACAACAATGGCTCCTATGCGGATGATACTCAAACGCCGATGACTCCCGACAGCAATGGCTTCTTCACGTATACGCCTACACAGGTGGGGAATTGCAAAGTACACATTCATGTGAAAGAAGACTGGGGCAAGTCGGCCGACAAGGATTTCCCGTTTTCCATCGTAAACTTGCAACCTACGGTGCTTGCGAGTATCACAAGCCAAAATCCGTTGCCGCCGGATATGATTACGACAGCCTATGTGATGTCGGATCTTCCGACAGACAAAACCAAATTCAAAGTTGAGGACTTTTACAATTCGTCCCTCCCTGCCTCACGTCTGATCTATGATAGTAGCGAGAAAGCATTGGGGGCACCGGATAAAAAGATAGGCACATCTTATGCGACAGACAATTCACCGGCAAAGAATTTTCTCTTCCCCAATCAATCTGTATCTTTATCGATAGATCCAACGAAAACCAATAGTATGCAAATAACTTGGTGGGGGCTTTCCTCCGGTCTTTCTGTGAGCAAGGCACAAAGATTTAATCATGACGTATGGTATTATTACAGGGATGGTGCAGCCTGCAGCGATGGTTATTGTGTAAACTCAGAATACTCGATGGCTTTTTACAATGAGAAAACAGGCGTAAAACATGAATTGCGCGACACGAACAGTCAATTAGGCTGGAAATATCAAATTAATCGGCAAACCGGAATGCTTTGGCTTAGAAGCTATAGGGATATGTGGTCTTGTGGATATCATCCTGATTATGGGTACAACTGTACAGGAACCACAATCACGGATTACCAATATAAGATATCTGCCGACGGTACACCAACATTGATGACGACAGAGTATAGATCATGGCCGCAAGCGAACGGACAGCCGGGAACTTTTAACAACAGACAGATGGATATCAATTTGGTTCCGGCTCCAAGTTGGTGGGTTCCAGAGACAAGTCATGAGATCATTGAATCGTCTCCCCCTCCTTGGAATATCGATATTAACGGAAATAAAATCTATGATGCATCGGCTATCAATCCAATCCGGGATAAACAGGGGAACTTTTACGCTTTCGCATGTTCGGGGACATACAGTCCGACCTATTCGGAAGCTTCAAGCTGCTACCTGGAAAAAGTATCGCCTAGCGGAACCGTATTATGGACGAACACGACAAATCAATTTGTTCCTTATAGGAGTTGGCCGTACTACAATCAATTTCCCAATGTGAAGATAGGGCTGGTTACAAAAGATAACAGCAAAATATTTTTGTCGGATGGAATCTATGATAATAACACGGGGGAATTTTTGGGCTCAATTCCATATATATCTGGCTACAACTATTGTGAAAAAAATGCAGCATCGGCAGACTTGCCTTGTGGTTTTGATAATGCTTTCTTAGGCAATAATTTTTATGACGATAAGATCGCATACAAATTATCTACCGCTAACGGCATACATTTTGTCATATACGATATCAGAAACAGCAAGGTAATAAACGATACTGTTATATCTAATTCGGCTCAATCCATTTACGAATATATAACACCAACTTCAAATGGAATGGCACTTTCTGCTCAAGGGAAATATTACAGTAATTGGACTCCATCGTATACCTATGGATCGATCATCACCATGACCGGATACGATATGGAAACCGGGGCGCAAGTCTTCCAGACATCATACGATATGAAATCAGCAAGCACTAATTATAATGGAGAGATCCCCTTGAAATTGACGGACGATAATAAGGGGTACTTAACTTCTTACGGAAGTTGCGGGGATTTGTGTACGTATTACGAATCCGTTCCATTCACCTTATCCGGAACGAATACTCGCGGAGATTCGGATTCCTATGGAGATATCATCGACAAAACGGCATCCATTTCGGACGGTTCATTAAACCTTTCGATCAAATTCACAAAAGATACGTTTGGGCAATCCGTAGGTGCGGGTCTGATCTTCCGAGAGCAAGACAACAAAAACTACTATAAAGCTCTAGCGACAACATCCGGGATCATCCTCAGTAAGTATGTGAACGGAGTCCGAACAGAGATTCAGCGGCAAACCTATCCCTTGAGTCTCAATGCTTACCATACACTCAAGGTAAAATTAAACGGCGATCATATCATTGTCTATGCCGATGGTGTGCCCTTAATCGACGTTCACGACAGCCAATATTCTAGTGGATTGTACGGCCTTTTTGCTGACGCGCCGAATGTGTATGTAAAAGGATTTGCCACTGAAACGACTGTTAATAACGGTACAACGGTTCAGAATATGGCGATTGTGGATTCGGCAATCGATTACTCAACCTTATTTTCTGATCCGGAAAATGACCCGGCCATTCCTCCGCTTGCAAAGTGGACTTATACAAATATGGCACCGGAGAAGTTCTTGAATGCAGGGGATGGGAAGTCAGACACGGCTGCAACCAACTCTTACAATAATCTCGTCGTGAATACGCCACTTCCAAGCATAGGCAAAGTCGGGTTGTTTAAAATTGATTTCACCGAACCGGATGATCCAGCACCGACCGGATACAAATATCCAAGCACAGCATTTGCGTCTTTCCGACAATATGCCGATCCATATACCAATTATGTGGTTGTCCACAGACGGCCGATATCAAGCTTTACTGTATCTGCTGCTGCGGACGGTACGATTATCTGGAATGATGCAAGTTATGACCCTGACCGTTGGTTGAGTCCGACCAGCTATTCAACTGAGGCTACCGGACTGAACTACCAAACGACAAGAGGAATCACGGAACGGAAATACTACTATACAACCCCAAGCGGCACAACCGTCAATCAAAAGCTGGTGACACCACAAGAGACAGGGACGTACACGGTTGGGATGGCGGTCAAGGATGAATATGGAGCTTGGAGTGATTGGGCGACACAAACCATCAATGTTACGATGATCGTCGTACCGGACACTCCGCCTGTAGCAGGATTTAATGTGACCCCTACGACGACGTACCGGGGCGTGCCGGTAACGATCACTTCAACGGCCCATGATGCAGAGGATGGAGCAGCTGCTAATCTGCAGCATGAATATTACATCCGCAACATCACAACCGGCAGCTCGGAGGCGCTGGCCAGCACAAACCGGGGAACCTGGACAAAAACTTTCAGCTCGTTGGGTGTGTTTGAAATTCGACAAGTGGTAACAGACTCGAAGGGGTTGAGTGCCCAAATAACCAAACAAGTCACCATTCAGAATCGTCCGCCAACCGCCAACTTTACTTGGAGCCCGAATCCGGTGTGGGAAGGGGATGCGCTCACCTTGACCAATCAGTCTACGGATCCGGATGGGGACGCATTGTCATATGTTTGGGAGATAACGGCTCCGGATGCCAGCCGGACCCTTTACCATACCCAACATGCCGTGCTTTCCGCGGTCCGGCCGGGCACTTATCAAGTCAAGCTGACGGCTTCCGATGGTCAGGCATCATCTACAGCGATACGTAATATTCACGCGTTGGAATTGACGATTCAATCCGCTGTCATGCATACGCCGGAGTGGCTGAGGCATCATCAGGAAAAGGGGCATCGGGTTGCGCAGCCGCCGCTTGATTTTTATTCCGGGGAGATTTTCAAAGTGAAAGCGGAAAGCTCCCCAGCTCCGGTTCGCAGCGTTACGGCCTGGCTGGATACTGAAGGACTGGACGGAAACCGGCTTCAAGTCAGCACGGCGCTGGAGCCCTCTGCCGGCTTGCCGACGCGATATGCCGGGGAGCTGTATGACGAACGCTTTATGTCGGTAACGGAGGGACTTCCCGCAGGCCGGGTGCCGATCCATTTTCGCATCGAATATGCAAACGGGGTTATCAAGGAAGAAACGATTGACGTGAATATTATCGGAAATGTGCGGAAAGCGGTCGGAGTGCACCGCAGACAATAGGTTTTCGGCAATCTGGGCAATTAGGCCTATGTGGAGAAAGTTATCAACAGCCCCTGTGAGCAATGTGGATATAATCCGGGAAGTCCTGGTGCAGTATGGACTACAGCTTTCTTGGAAGATGGAATATCTTTTTCATGTGAATCTGTGGATAATGTGATAAATGTGGATTAGGTAAAAAGCAGCGCAAGAAACCGGCTTTTTTCGACATTTTTTTAGTCGGCCATGTGGATAAGTATGTGGATTGAGTGGATATTTATGCAAAATAGTACGGATGGCATATTCAAAATTATCGGAGTATGGATCTTTTGGATGTGGATATGACTAGTAGACATGAAGAAATTCCGTACTTTAGAGGTGGATATTGTGCCGCGGGATGTGAAAATACGGCGGACGGCCCTCATGGTGAGCATGCTGATGCCGATTTTGCTCACTGCTTTGCAGATGCTGCCGTCGCGGGTACAAGCTTTGCCGGTGCAGGCTTGGCAGATGCCGTTTGAACGGGCATTGGCCTCACAGCCGGCGGTTCCCCCGGGGAAAACCGCCGGTAAAAAGATCGCGCTCCTCTCGATCCCCGGCTTTTCCTTTCGCGAGCTGGATCCGTCGCTTTTGGACCGTCTGCCGAATCTTCAATGGCTGTCGGAGCACGGTGGGGCTGGAGCCATGAATATCAGGACGCCGATCAAAGGATTGGAGGACAGCTACCTGACGTTCGGTTCGGGTGCGCCCTCCGTCAGTGAGGTTGGTATACAGTCATGGCAGAATGGGGGCGGGACGAATGCGCCTGCAGATTCTGATTCTTTGCCTGCGCTTCAGGCCTATGAACGCTTTCAAAATACCGATGCCAAACGGGAGGCGATTTTGGTTCCCGAAATCGAATATATTCGGTCGCAGAACGCGCAGGAAGCCTACGGCGCGGTTATCGGCCTGTTGGGCGAAACGCTGAAGCGGCATGGAATTGGCCTGTATGTTTACGGCAACGCGGATTTGGGACAGGTTTCATCAGCATATCAAACCGCGATCCCGGGGGAGCCTTCAAGGCTGAACCGCTATGCGCCTTTGGTGCTGATGGACAGCAAGGGCGTTGTGTCCCACGGCATGATCGATAGCAGAGTATTGCTTCGCGATCCCGACGGCGCATTCGGGGTGAAGACGAATCAAGCCCTTCTCCTAAAGGCGTGGCGCGAGGCTGAGGCGCCGTCCGTAGTGCTGTTCGAATGGGGCGACTTGTACCGTTTGCACATGGAGAAAGATGCATACCGTCCGGAAGTGTTCGACCAGCGGAGAATGGAGGCGCTGCGGGAGCTGGATCAATTTATCGGGAAACTTCTGCACGATGTGAAGGCGGTCCGAGGATCGCAGGATGAGCTCTGGATATTTTCGCCGATGGTAAATCCGGATGCGATGCAGGAGAAGAACATGATGAGTCCGCTGCTGCATTTCCGGCAGGGAATCGGCGGCGGGCTTCTGACCTCGGGGACCACGAGACAGCCGGGCCTGGTCGCCAACTATGATTTGGCGCCGACAATGCTGGAGACCTTCGCCGTATCCAAGCCGGCAGAAATGCAAGGGCATCCGATGTTTGCGGAAATTCGCCCGGACGCCTTCCGGCAATTGCTTCAAAGCGTTGAAGTCATCCGCCGAGTTTATGTGATCAGACTGAATTTAATCTATGTTTTGGTCATCTATGAAATGCTGGTGCTGCTGTCCAGCTTATTCATCGTGTTCAAAAATTGGAACCGGAAGTTTCGATGGCTGAATATTCCGCTCCTGTCGACTTTAATCAGTCCGTTGGTGATTCTATGGATGGGTTATGGAGCCGGAATACGTCCAGAGGGGCTTATCGGTTTCTTTGTATTGGCAATGATCATTTTATCCGTCTGGGCCAGCCGCCTTGAGCTGTTTCAAGCTCTGGGGATCATCGGCATGACAACGGGGTTATGGATCACAGTAGACGGTCTGGCGGGCTCCCCCGGTATGAAAAGGTCGATACTCGGCTATGACTCGATGATTGGTGCGCGTTACTATGGAATCGGCAATGAATTTATGGGTATTGTCATCGGTGCATTGATTCTTGGGTTGACGGCGCTTCTGCAAAGACAGGCTCTGCAAAATCAGTCGGATTCATCCGCCTCCCTGAGCCGTGCTTCGTGGGCCAGTTCTTCGAGGCTCAATTCTTTGTGGCTTCACTTTCCAAGGATCAAATGGCTGACTGCTCTCCTCTGGTCTGTTGTCACGTCTTACATGGCATCGCCGGGAGGGGGAACCAACGCCGGAGGAGCCATTACCGCAACGATCGCATTCGGTATCGCCTGGCTGAGAATTTTCGGGGGGAATTTGCTGAAGGACATCCGCTGGCTCAGATTGACTGTCGTCCTGTTCATATTATTCGTTTCGGCGGGGGCGGGGCTGTTTCTCTTTAACATGGTCTTTCTTTCCAATCCCGAGCAGGAGAGCCACATCGGCAGGGCGATGCATCTGTTGTTCGCGGGGAGAATCGATCTGATTGTGATGACCGTCATCCGCAAGCTGGAGATGAATCTTCATCTGATCGGCGTCTCGCTGTGGACGAAGGTGCTGATCAGCAGCATGGCTGTCATGACGGTCTTCGTTCTGAAACCCTGGGGCGTATTTCGCAGTTGGCAGACGCGGTTTCCCGCGATGATGTCCGGTTTTTCGGCAATCGTCATCGGTTCGGTCGTGACGCTGCTGGTCAACGATTCGGGTATTGTCGCAGCTTCCACGATGATCGTTTACGCGGCAGTACCCATGCTGCTGATGAAATTGCAGGAATAAGGATTCCCTATTCCGCCAGCAGGCTCCATTCTTCGTAGCACTGCTCCAGCCGTGTTTTTTTGCTGTCGATTTCGGCTTGCTTTTCCTGCAGTTTCACGTAGTCGTTAAACACATCGGGATGCGCAAGTTCTTCTTCCAGCAAGGCGATCGTTGATTCCAAGTCGGCAATATCGCGTTCGAGCCTCTCCAATTTGCGCTGACGGTTCCGTTCTTCCCGCTTGGCTTGCTTTTCGGCTTCGAAATGCTGGCTGTTTCCGCTGCCGGAAGCGGGAGCGGGGCTGCCGGTCTTTGCCGGCTCCGAAGAACGCCGCCGCTGTTCCTCATTCATCAACGGGTCCGATTCCATGCTGATTTCGACAAGTTCCTGTTTTTTTGCAGAATAATCATCATAATTTCCCAGGAAATGATTAGCCCCCGAGGGAGTCAATTCGATGATTCGTTCAGCCATTTTATTGAGAAAATAGCGGTCGTGAGAAATGAACAGCAGCGTGCCCTCGTAATCGAGCAGCGCCGATTCAAGAACTTCTTTGCTGTACAGATCAAGATGGTTCGTCGGTTCATCGAGAATGAGCACATTGGCCTTTTCTAGCATGAGCTTGGACAGGGCCACCCGCGCCTTCTCGCCGCCGCTGAGGGAAGAAATCCGCTTCAATACGTCATCCCCGCTGAACAGGAAATTGCCCAGCACCGTGCGGATTTTGACCTCCTCCAAATGCGGAAAAGCGCCCCACACCTCTTCAAGAACGGTGTTGTTCGCATTCAACCCGGTCTGCTCCTGATCATAATAGCCGATTTTCACGTTGCTGCCCCACTGGAATGTCCCCGTGTCCGGCTGATGCTTGCCGGTCAGCACTTTCAACAGGGTGGATTTGCCGATACCGTTCGGTCCGATCAGCGCTGCCGTGTCTCCGCGTTCCATGTGAAAGCTTACATCCTTGAAAAGAGGCTGTTCCGGCGTGTAGGAAGCGGAAAGCTGATCGACATGCAGCACGTCCCGTCCGGTCATCCGTTCGATCTCAAATGAAAAATGCGCTTTTTTCAATTCCCCTTGCGGTTTGTCCAGCCGATCCATGCGCTCAAGCATATTGCGACGGCTTTGCGCTCTTTTGGTGGTTGACGCGCGGACGATATTGCGGCGGATGAAATCCTCCATGCGGGAAATTTCCTCCTGCTGCTTCTCAAACCGCTTCATTTCCACTTCATATTCGGCGGCTTTTCGTTCCGCATATTTGCTGTAGTTCCCCGTATACCTTTTTGAGGTGGTGCGTTCGATTTCATAAATGGTATGGACCAGCGAATCCAAAAAATACCGGTCGTGGGATACGACAAGAATTGCGCCCGAATAGGAGCGAAGGTAGTTTTCCAGCCAGGTGAGGGTCGGAATGTCCAGATGGTTCGTCGGTTCGTCGAGCAACAGCAAGTCAGGAGCCTGAAGCAGCAGCTTGGCCAGCGCAAGCCTGGTTTTTTGCCCGCCGCTCAGCGTTTCAATGGGGGTTCCCGGATCGAAATCCTTAAAGCCCATGCCGTGCAGAACCCCCCTGATTTTGGCCTCGATTTCGTAGCCTCCCTGCTCGCTGAACCATTCCGAAAGCGACGCGTAGCGCTTCATCACTTCATCGTAATTTTTGCCGTCGGCTGTCAAAACCGGGTCCGCCATTCTCTGTTCCAAGCTGCGCAGTTCCCGTTCCGTATCCGTCAAATCGCTGAATACCGCCAGCATTTCCTCCCGGATGGAGCGGCCCGACTGAAGTCCGCCGTTCTGCGCAAGATAGCCGAGCCGCGTTTCCTTCGCCATGAAGATTTCGCCTTGATCGTAAGACATTTCGCCGGCGAGAATGCGCAGCAGCGTGGATTTGCCCGCGCCGTTGACACCGACCAATCCAATTCGCTCCCGTTCCTGAATTTGTAACGATATATTGGAGAGGACGGTTTTCGTCCCGTAAAATTTCGAAAGGCCTGAAGTTTGTAAAAGCATAGGAATCCTCCAAATCCAATCCTGGCGCATTACTCATAATGAATATAGTGTAACTGAATTTTGCCTGTCCGACCAGACATTCCTCTTACACCGGGTTTTTGCAAAAGCTTGTCCGATGAGGTTCCGGTTTCGCTTAAGTTCACGCCTAGAAAATCGACTGAAACCACGAACTATTAATGAAGCGATCATCTGTTCAAATCGGCCGGTTCGGGGTGAGTTCTAAGAAGGCTGATCTCTTGATAAATTTAAGTGTACAATGAACGTAAAATCCGAAACAAGGTGATGCTCCATGGAAAAAAAGTCTCTGGTTCGCGTCATGACTTTTAACATCCGGCATGCCAGAGGAATGAACAATAGGGTCAGCTTACGCAGGATACAAGATGAAATCTCTCGAGGCGAAGCGCATATTGTCGCCCTTCAAGAGGTGGACCGGTTCAACGCGCGAAGCTGGTTTCGCGATCAGGTCCGAGTGATTGCCCGAAGTTTGGAAATGAACTGGTGCTTTTCGGACAGCATCCATCAGGGGATGTTTCAGTACGGCAACGCGATTTTGAGCCGCTTTCCGTTAGAGGGCACGAATAAAATATTCTTGCCGGGAAAGGAACGAAGGTCGATCCTGAGATCGGGTGTCGTCATTGATGAGCGTATCGTACGGGTCGTAAATACGCATTTGTCCGTGAATGCGGTGGAAAGAAGCAGACAGTTTCCGATGCTGATGGCGTCCGTTGACAAGCTGGATCCGCCTGTCGTGCTGATGGGGGATTTCAATATGGAATATCACCACCGGCTGTTTCTGCAGATGAGCCCCCGCTGGCAGCGGGTCGCGCCGCAGCCCAAAACGGCAACATATGCGGGAGGCCAGGAGATCGATCATATTTTTGTAAATGTTCCCGGTTTGAAGGGACGCGCCTGGGTACAGGAAACGGACGCTTCGGATCATCATGCGGTCCTAGCGGAAATTCCCCTGGACATGTTACACTATAGTCAAGATAGTGTGGCGGAGCATGGAAGTCATAACGATAAGAAATAGGGGGATTTGAATTGGATGCTTCGATCGCCCAACTCAAAAAGGAAATGCGCCGACGGATCGAGGCTCAAAGGGCAGCGCTGTCTGAAACGGAGAGGCAAGTCCGCTCCGCCGCAATTTGCGAGCAGGCTATCCGTTATTTTTGGGATGGCAGGGATGCCGGGAAAGCCGGCCCGATGGCGGATCATCCTGCGTTAACCGTGCTTGCGTACTTTCCCTTTCGTTCGGAAGCCGACATTTCACCGGTCATCGAATACTGCTGGGACCGGAGTATCCGGCTGGCGGCTCCGAAAGTGGACAAAGCAAGCGGAAATCTGTCGCTTCATTGGGTCCGCGGATATGAGGATTTGGCGCTCGGGGCCTGGGGGATCCGCGAACCGGGGGAACGCGCGGCATTGCTGGAGAATGCTTCGGAAATCGATTTGATATTGGTTCCCGGCATGGCTTTCGACCGAGCCGGCAGAAGGCTCGGATACGGCGGCGGATTTTACGATCGGCTGCTCGCATCGCTGGGAGGACAGGGCTCTAAAACGCCTGTGAAAGCATCGCTGATTTACCAGTTTCAGCTGGTCGATGAAGTTCCGGCGGAGCAGCATGACATCCGCGTGGATACTCTGATTTCAGAAAATGGAGTTATTGCCGCCAACGGGAAAAACCCGTAAAAAGTCGGCTGCAGCAACCGGGAAAGGTTCGAAAATTTGTGAAAAATGGCGCTAGTGGAATTTGTCACGTCTGCCATCTTTCAAGTAAAATTATAATTTGATGAGATATGAAATGCTTTTTAACGCAAGGAATTTTTCTAGAGAGGAAGTGAGCGTATGGAGGATAATCAGCAATTCACCCATATTAATGAGCAGGGACGCGCCCGCATGGTTGATGTTTCCGAAAAGCAGGAAACCTCCCGAACGGCGGTGGCCCATACCACTTTGACGATGCGGCCTTCAACCTTGGACAAGATCAAGCGGGGCCAAGTCAGCAAGGGGGACGTTCTTGGGGTGGCCCAGGTGGCAGGCGTCATGGCAGCCAAACAAACGTCCAATTGGATTCCCATGTGCCACCCGATCGCCATTTCCGGGGTGGACATCCGCTTTTCCGACAACGACTCCGATGAATTATACATAGAAGCGACAGTAAAAACCACCGGCAAAACTGGTGTCGAAATGGAAGCCTTGACTGCGGCATCCTGTGCGGCTTTGACGGTTTATGATATGTGCAAGGCTCTGGAAAAAGGCATTGTCATCGGTCCCACTTTTTTGCTTTCCAAATCGGGAGGGAAAAGCGGAGATTACCGCCGGGATCTGATCTGAAGTTTTTCTTATACATTTATAAGCTTTTTGGTGTATGATGATGACAATGAATTCATCCTGTCTAAGGGAGTGAAAATCATGCGATGGAAAACGGCGATTTTGACGGCGAGTGACAGAGGAGCCCGCGGTGAGAGGGAGGATACTAGCGCCCAGGTAATCCGGGAACTTGTCGAGGAAGAAATTAACGGGGAAATTATCGAATATCGGATTGTTCCTGACGAAATGGACGAGATCATGGCGTCGCTGATTGAAATGGCCGACTATTTTCATGCCGACTTGATCATCACCACAGGGGGAACGGGATTGGGTCCGCGCGATGTGACTCCCGAGGCAACGCTGAAGATCATCGAGCGGGAGGTGCCCGGCTTGGCCGAGGCCATGCGTGCGGCTTCCCTCCAGAAAACACCCTTTGCGATGATTTCCAGAGGGGTTGCAGGCATCCGCGGCAAAACGCTGATAATCAATCTGCCGGGCAGTCCCAAGGGCGTGCACGAGAACCTGCAGGCCGTCATCGGCGTTCTGCCGCATGCGCTTGCGATTTTAACCGGACGGGAAGAGGGGCATCCACAATGAAGAACAGTCGAATGCTTCGCGAGGTGAATGTGCATGATGCGGTCGGCATGGTGCTTGCCCATGATCTGACACAGATCATTCCGGGAAAATTCAAAGGCCGGCTGTTCAAAAAAGGGCACGTGATTCGTGAAGAGGATATTGAGCATTTGCTGAATATCGGGAAAGAGCATATTTATATTCTTTCTCTCGAGGAAGGCTATCTGCATGAGGATGAGGCCGCTGAGCGGATGGCGGCGGCGATTCGGGGAGATCACCTGGAGCTCACGCAGCCGCATGAAGGCAAAGTGACCATCAAATCGGCGATACACGGGCTGGCCAAAATCGATAAGGCTTTTGTCGATGCCGTGAATTCGATGGACCAGATCGTAATGTCCACGATCAAGACGAATACGCCGGTGGAGCCAGGGAAATCGCTGATTGGCACGAGAGTCATTCCGTTGATTGTCGAAAACGCAAAAATCAGCAAGATCGAGCGGCTTGCGTTGGAATGGAAGAAAGAGCATCCGGATGAACAGATTGTAACGGTCAAGCCGTTTCAAAAGCTCAAGGTCGGGCTGATTACGACCGGCGGTGAGGTGTTCAGCGGCCGGATTCAGGACAAATTCGGGCCGACGGTCCGCGACAAGCTGGCCAAATTCGGATCCGAAGTGGTCGAGCAGCGCTATTCTCCCGATGACAGCGATAACATCGTGCGGGAAATCCGTTATTTTGCCGAGCGGGAGACCATCGACATGATTCTGGTGACGGGCGGCATGTCCGTCGACCCGGACGACCGTACTCCGGGCGCAATCGCCAAAGCGGGCGCCGATATCGTCAGCTACGGAACGCCGATGCTGCCGGGCTCCATGCTGCTGATGTCCTATTTGACGGTGAAGGACCGGACCATACCGGTCATGGGACTGCCGGGCTGCGTGATGCATGATCCGTTTACTTCATTCGATGTTCTGCTTCCCCGGATTTGCGCGGGAGAACGAATCGAACGAAGGGATATCACGGAAATGGGCTACGGCGGCCTGCTGGGATAATCTGCATTTTTCAAATAAGAGTTTTTAAGACAGCTATTTTCATGTAAAATGGTGATTATAAAGTTTTTTACTCGAAGTCAATCAGATTAGGGAGGATGAAGGAATGCTCAGCAATATTGGACCGGGCACGTTGATTTTGATCGTGATTGTGGCGCTTTTGCTGTTTGGACCGAACAAGCTTCCCGAGCTTGGACGCGCAATGGGAAGGACGCTGAAAGAGTTTAAATCGGGCGCAAAGGAGATCATGAACGATGAAGAACCCCCGCGCAAGGAGGTAAACTCTGCCGAAGTCCGGCGCACCGAGGCGGAAGACAACAACCGCAAAGAAGAGTCTCGAAAGCTCCCCGAATAATCGTAATGGAAACGCGGACTGGACATTTCCCCGGGCCATCGGGCCCAATTGAACCTAGGCAGGCTGGTGAATCCATTGGAAATCAACTCGATGTCGCTGATCGATCATTTGGGTGAACTGCGCAAGCGGATCATCTGGGTTCTGGTCGTTTTTGTCGTAATGACGATTGTCGGTTTAATCTTTGCGGAACCGATCATCAATTTTTTGAAAAACGATGCTCCTGTCAAAGGCCTGGAATGGAACGCTTTTTCACCATGGGACGCCATTCGGATCTATATGCAGTTTGCCTTTGCCACAGCAGTAGCCGTGACGTTGCCGGTCCTCATGTACCATGTGTGGGCTTTTGTCAAGCCGGGGCTTCACGCGAGTGAACAAAAAGCAACCCTGATGTACATTCCTTTTGCGATGCTGCTGATCGTGGTCGGCTTCTTGTTCTCTTATTTTGTCGTATTTCCGATGGCCATGCTGTTTACCGATTTGATGACCAAGCGTTTGCAAATCAAGCAGACTTACGGGATCGCGCAGTACTTCACCTTCATGTTCAATATTATTATTCCGGTGTCACTGCTGTTCGAGCTGCCGATTGTCGTCATGTTTCTGACGAAAATCCGCATTCTGAATCCGATGCGTCTGCACAAACTGCGCCGGTATGCCTATGTTTTGCTGCTCATCATTGGCGCAATCATTACACCGCCGGATGTCGTGTCCGCCATTATTGTGACGATTCCCTTGATTGTCCTGTACGAGTTCAGCGTGTTCCTGTCCCGCATCATATATCGCAAACAGCTTGCGGCAGATCAAGCATTTGAAGCTGAATACGGGCAAACGAAAATGCAGCCGGAAAACAAGGAAGTTGGAACTGACGCTTCGACAGCAGCAGGAACTGAAGCCGGCGAGGGAAATGAACCGAACGATTCCGCGGACGAAGAAAAGTCCGAATAACAGCACGTTAGCATCGAAAGCTCATGAAAAGAATGAAATGTGAAGATAGATAGGTCATTGGGATCCTGATGGTCAATATTTGACGCCCGATCGGATGCCGATTCATGAGGGTCCTGATGACGATTTATTGATTGAATAAGAAACCAGTAAATGGATAAAATGAAGAGGGCGCGCAGTTCACCTCAGAAAAAATTTACAAAAAATTAGTGTTACCCTCTTGAAAAATGGACTGCAAATCAGTATTATAATAATTGTCTGTTAGCACTATTCGTAATTGAGTGCTAACAAAAAACCGACAATATAAAACACCCAATATTACTAATTTCAAAGGAGGCATTTCAAATGATCAAACCTTTAGGTGATCGCGTAGTTATTGAAGCCGTGGCAAAAGAAGAAACGACAGCCAGCGGGATCGTTTTGCCGGATTCGGCGAAGGAAAAACCGCAGGAAGGCAAAGTTGTCGCTGTCGGCAGCGGCGTATGGAGAGACGACGAGCGTGTTCCTTTGGAAGTGAAAGAAGGCGACCGCGTGATCTTCTCCAAGTACGCGGGTACTGAAGTGAAATACGACGGCCGCGAACTGCTGATCATGCGCGAAAGCGATATTCTTGCAGTAATCGGATAACCACATACCGAACGAAAAAATTACTATAAGCTTACAGCTATATACCAATAAGGAGGTACTTTTTCGATGGCAAAGGAAATCAAATTTAGCGAAGAAGCTCGTCGTTCGATGCTTCGCGGAGTGGACGCATTGGCCAACGCGGTGAAAGTAACGCTCGGTCCGAAAGGCCGCAACGTGGTGCTGGAGAAAAAATTCGGCAGCCCGCTGATCACAAACGACGGGGTTACCATAGCAAAGGAAATCGAATTGAAGGACCCGTTTGAGAATATGGGCGCTCAATTGGTCAAGGAAGTGGCCACCAAAACCAACGATGTTGCCGGAGACGGAACGACAACCGCAACGGTTCTGGCTCAAGCGATGATCCGCGAAGGCTTGAAGAACGTTACCGCAGGCGCCAATCCGATGGTTGTCCGCAAAGGGATCGAGAAAGCCGTTAAAGCAGCCGTTGATGAATTGAAAAATATCGCCAAGCCGATTGAAGGCAAACAATCCATTTCCCAAGTTGCCGCCATCTCCGCAGCAGATGAGGAAGTTGGACAACTGATCGCGGAAGCGATGGAGAAAGTGGGCAACGACGGAGTTATTACCGTGGAAGAATCCAAAGGCTTCACAACCGAACTGGAAGTCGTGGAAGGGATGCAGTTCGACCGCGGTTACATTTCGCCTTACATGATTACGGATACCGACAAAATGGAAGCCGTTCTTGACGATCCGTTCATTCTGATCACGGATAAGAAGATTTCCAACATTCAAGAAATTCTGCCCGTGCTCGAAAAAGTGGTTCAACAAGGCAAACCGATGGTGATCATCGCGGAAGATGTTGAAGGCGAAGCGCTGGCTACACTCGTTGTAAACAAGCTGCGCGGCACATTCACTTGCGTCGCCGTCAAAGCGCCCGGCTTCGGCGACCGCCGCAAAGCGATGCTGCAGGACATTGCCGCTCTTACAGGCGGTCAGGTCATCACAGAGGAACTCGGTTTGGATCTGAAATCGACCACCATTACTCAACTCGGACGCAGCCGCCAAGTACGCGTAACGAAAGAAAATACGATTGTGGTTGACGGTTCAGGCAACCCGCAGGATATCCAGGCCCGCATTCAACAAATCCGTACGCAGTTGGAAGAAACGACTTCCGATTTCGACCGCGAAAAATTGCAGGAGCGTCTGGCGAAGCTGGCCGGCGGCGTAGCGGTTATCAAAGTCGGAGCAGCTACGGAAACCGAGCTGAAAGAACGCAAGCTGCGCATCGAAGACGCGCTGAACTCCACTCGCGCCGCAGTTGAAGAAGGTATCGTATCCGGCGGAGGTACGGCGCTGGTTAACGTTTACAACGCGGTGGCAGCCGTGGATGCGGCAGGCGACGAGAAAACCGGCGTCAACATTGTGCTGCGCGCTCTCGAAGAGCCGGTTCGCATCATCGCTTCCAACGCCGGTCAAGAGGGCTCCGTCATCGTCGAGCGCCTGAAAAAGGAAGCGATCGGCGTCGGCTACAATGCAGCCAACGGCGAGTGGGTCAATATGTTCGAAGCGGGCATCGTCGACCCGGCGAAGGTCACCCGTTCCGCGCTGCAAAACGCCGCATCCGTTGCCGCGATGTTCCTGACCACCGAGGCTGTGGTTGCCGATATTCCGGAAGAGAAGCCGGCAGGCGGCGGCATGCCTGACATGGGCGGTATGGGCATGATGTAATAAGGAGCCAGCTCCTTATATATTGAAATTGGATTAAGGCTGAGGCCCCCGGTATTGTCCGGGAGGCCTCTTTTTACTTTTCCATGATCAAAATTCGATTTATAATGAATGAATAAAATACCAAAATGAAGGAGCAAAACGATGTCCGGTACAAGAATAGGTTTCATCGGGCTTGGAGCCATGGGATTTCATATGGCAACCCGGCTGGCGGAGGCAGGTTACCCGTTAGCCATATTCGATGTGAGAAAGGATGTGCTGGAGTCCTTTCAGGGGGATGACGTATCGATCCATCCTTCGTCAAAGGAGGTTGCCGACCATGCGGAAATTGTTTTGGCCAGTCTGCCTTCTCCCGGTGTGTCAAAGGAAGTGGCGTTAGGTCAAGATGGTTTGATTCACGGCAGTCGGATAAAAATTTACATCGATCTTTCCACTACGGGGGAAAGCGCTGCCAGTGAAATTGGAGAGGCATTGTTAAGCAAAGGGATCCAGGTGCTGGATTCGCCTGTAAGCGGCGGAGTCCCGGGCGCGCAAAAGGGAACCCTGTCGATCATGATCGCCGGCGACAAAGCGGTATATGATCAATGCCATCCCATGCTCAGCCGTCTTGGAAGCAAAATCTTTTATATCGGCGGCAAAGTCGGGCAAGCCCAAGCGATGAAGGTCATTAATAATTTGCTTTCCTCGGCGGCGCTTGCACTGACATCCGAAGCGATGGTGCTCGGGGTGAAAGCCGGCTTGGATCCATCGGTCATGATCGATGTGCTGAATGTCAGCACCGGCCGAAACAGCGCAACACAGGATAAATTCAAGCAGTTCATCATAAACCGAAAATTTGATTACGGTTTCAAGACGAGCTTGGCGTACAAGGATATTAAGCTGTACCAGGATCTGGCGGAAAAATTGCAGGTGCCGCTGTTTATGGGGAGCAATATCGTGAACTTTTGGAGATATGTTCTTACCCAAGGCGGGAATGACGAGGACAGCACGTGCGTCATTAAATACATTGAACAATGGGCCGGCGTTGAAGTTGCGGAGAATCATAAAAAGGAAACAAACTAAAGCTGTTCGATCGCTTTTTGTGATTAAACCTCCTGTGTTATATGTGCAGCCTTATTCCGGATTTCGCCTGGGTAAGGCTGTTTTATGTGAAGGGCCGGAGTCCATTTCTTGGTTACCATCGCCTTTGGAGTCAAGTTTGATATGCCTTTGTGATATATTGGTAAAAATATTCGGATTGACGATGGGAGTGGCTTCGATGATCGATATTCATTGTCACATCCTGCCCGGTCTGAAAGCGTCAGTTGTGTTTGACGCGGTGGAATGCCTGAATGCTGAAATCCGTGTCGCGGGAATTCCGCTCAAGGTCTTGCCCGGAATGTTTTGGTTTGTAAAACACCTAATTTGTGAGTCTATAAAAGTAAACAGGTGACCGCTTTTTTTGGAGGTCACCTGTATGGCGATTATACCACAATTAAGTACTGTCGCAAGCCTGCGGAAAAAGGGAAATTCGGGTCGTAGCAAGAGGCAAGCTGTATCGGCGGCACATTCGGTATGAATATTCATATTCATATGGAAATTTCAACATTGCCGTCTAAAAATAGCTTAGTTGATTAAAGTGATTTTGGTATAATTGTAAATATATAGAGAACGTATATTTGTATCTTGTTTGCATTTTCGACATCTTGTTTATTGCACGGTGGAATTCCAATTTCATTAGGGGCGACGGATATGAATGAACAGCTGACTTTAAAAGTTTTGGATGCGCTGGACAGCATGTCACAGCGAATCAAGATGATTGAAACGGACATGGTGCGGAAATCAGACATTGCCGACATGGTGGTGAAGTCGGATATTGCCGACATGGTGAGGAAGTCGGATATTGCCGACATGGTGAGGAAGTCGGATATTGCCGACATGGTGCGGAAATCAGACATTGCCGACCTTCCGCTGATCAGGCAAGCGGTGCTTGAAACGGCTGCAGCAGTGAAGCGGATTGAAGCCAAATTGGAACAGCATCAAGAGATACTGGATTCCCACTCTCACAGCATTGATATTTTGCATCGGAACCAGCTGCGGATCGAAACGGAAATTGAGAAGATTCGGAGCAAATAGCTTATTTTCTTGATTCTGTAAATTTTAAAAATTGGCGGATTTCAGGACACTTTTTATGTTGAAACCGGCGGAGTTGAAGGTTTTGACAGAAACAGCGTCTTTTTAATCCGCCATTTATTTTGTCGGCGCAAAATGCTGATGGGCACTATGCCTCGATCCATTCTCTTCGCAGCGCGAAAATTTCGCGGAGCTCTCCGGTCGACAGCTCGGTGAGCCACTGCTCGCCGGTGCCGACGATTTGGCTGCTCAGCCCATGCTTGCGTTCGATCATTTCGTCAATTCGCTCTTCAAGCGTTCCCAGCGAAATGAATTTGTGCACCTGCACATTCCGGGTCTGTCCGATGCGGAATGCGCGGTCGGTGGCCTGGTTTTCAACAGCGGGATTCCACCAGCGGTCGAAATGGAAGACGTGATTGGCGGCCGTCAGATTGAGTCCGATTCCCCCGGCTTTCAGGGAAAGAATGAAGATTCCGGGTTGCCCATCCGAAGCCGGCTGAATCTGCGAAGAATAGTCTGAAGCTGAAGGATTCGTCTTCTCCGCTGAACCGCCTTGGAATCGGGCGATCATTTGATCTCGCTTGGATTTGGGCACACCGCCATGCAGGAACAAGACCGACTCGTTTAATTGCCGGCTCAGATGGTATTCGATCAAATGGCCCATTTCCACGAATTGGGTGAAAATCAGGCAGCGGTCGCCCTCTTCGCGGAGCTCGGCAACCATTTCCAGCAGCCGGGACAATTTGTTGGAACGGTTCAATTCCGCCGTCAAGTCCGTTGGCCCGGAAATACCTGAGATACGCAGCCTGTTGATCGGTTCCTTCAACAACTGGGAGGGATGATTGCACACCTGCTTCAGCTTGGTCAGGGTGGACAGAATCAGGCCCCGGCGCTCCAGCGGAGGCAGACGGTCGATCCGCTCCAGCATCTGCTGCAGCACCTGGTCATAGAGCGCCGCTTGTTCCGCCGTCAGGGCAATGTAGACCTTGCTCTCATTTTTCTCCGGGAGATCCAGCTGGATGGCCGGGTCTTTTTTGAGCCGACGCAGCAGGAAGGGCTGAATCAATTTCTGTACCTGGGAGATCAGCTGCGGGTCATTGTTTTTTTCGATCGGATTTACATAGGCTCTCTTGAATTGGGCCAAATTCCCCAGGTAGCGAGGATTGATAAAGTCAAAAATCGACCAAAGTTCAGTCAGCCTGTTCTCGATCGGGGTCCCGGTCAGCGCGATGCGGTGGTCGGCCTGCAGTTTGCGAATGGAAGAGGCCTGCTTGGTATGGGCATTCTTAATATTCTGCGCTTCATCCAGACAAAGTGAACCCCAGCGCAAGGAAGACAATTCGGCTTCATCCAGGTGGGACAGCGTATAAGAGGTCAGCACGACATCCGCCGCTTGCGATGCTTGGATGAATTCTTCGCCTTTGCAGCGTTTTGATCCGTAATGCATATACACGATGAGACTCGGAGCGAATTTTTGCAATTCTTTTTGCCAGTTGCCCAGTACGGACGTCGGACAGATCAGCAGAGCGGGACTCTTCCACTGGCCGGATTGCTTTAAGCGCAGCAAATAAGCGATCCACTGAATTGTTTTACCGAGTCCCATGTCGTCGGCCAAGCAGCCGCCCAAACCGTATCGGTGCAGAAAAGCCAGCCAGGAAGCGCCCTGCAGCTGGTAATTCCGCAGGGTTCCTTGAAACTCCACCGGGGCGGGAATTAACGGTAGTTGCGAAGTTTCGGACAGCTGTTTCAGCAAATTGCGCAGGTGTTTGTTCAATTGGACTTCCATTTTCAGCTCAGAGGGCAGGCTCGCCGTATGCATGGACGAAGGTTCCTCGGAATCGTATGCATTCATTCCTCCGCCCGACAAGTGCAGGTTCAGCACATCGCCGAAGGAGAGCCCCGTCCGGCTCACCTGTTTCAGCTTTCGCTGGAGCTGTGCCAGATATTCCGGATCGAGTTGGATCCAGCGTCCGCGCAGATGGACAAACCGCTTTTTGAGCGTTGCGATTCTGCGGAATTCTTCCTCGCTCAGCTCCATATCGCCGATCGACATCCTCCAGTCAAAGTTTACGATGTGTTCGAGACCGAACATGGACTGCTTTGGCGAGCCTACAGACGAATGCAGGACTGCCGTCAATTTCGGTTTCGTTCGTTTGGAGGTATCCCACCACGCGGGAAGCAGGATGGAGATCCCGTTCCTGGCGAGACGGAGGCTGTCTTCATCAAGAAAACGCCAAGCCTCCTCCTCATCCAGCATTTCTTTCATCCGGCCAGGCCGGGAAGGATCCTGCAATTCCGGCATGATCCGCAGGCAGCGCTGGACGAGTTTGACTGCGGCAGAGGCCGGGAAATCTCCCCATGCCGGCGGCAGCGGATCTTCGAGCGGTTCCCCGTGCAGATCGCAAACGGCGAACGTTCCCGATTCGTTTTTGTCCTGAATGAGCAGACGGAGCTTCCAGGCGTCTTCATCCGAACCTGCCAGCTCGGGTTCGACCAATTGGAGGGAGACGGTAAAAGGAGCAGGATCCTGCTTCCAGCCGATGGCGATCAGCCAGTCCTCTTCCTCCGGGGACAAGCTCGGGGCAGCGGGATGCGCAGCTTCGGCTCCCTCGGGAAGAGAGGCGGCGGAAGAATCCGTATCCGGCGATACGTTCACCGAAGCTTCCTGCATAGCTTTCGCATTCGCCGACTCGCCAAGCAATGCACGGAATGCCGCACGGAATACCGCTTCAATCGGGGCGTTTGCCGGTGCGCGGGATAGCGCCTCCCGCAAAACTCCGGCTAATGCCGCATCTGACGCTCCCGCCGGATTGCCCATCTGCGCCGGCAGTCCATCCTCCGGCCCACCCTCCGGCGCCTGCAACAAGCCCGGCCAGATGCGACTGAGGCCGGGCTCCGTTTCGACCAACTGGTTCAGGATGCCTTCGAACCATAGGGACAAAACCGCCGCCCCCAATGGTTCGATTCGCTGCCACCGTGAGTGCTGCTCCGCCGGGAGCAGGAGCTTCCAGCCCGGGCGCGGGCTGAGCCGCTTGTTCCAATCCGGGGCGAACCAGCCGCGCGTCAGCGCATCGCGAAACAAGGCCGCAGCTTCACGCATCAGCAGCGCCCTTTCGTCCCATTGAACGAAGGCATGCTGCAGCGGCTTCGGATCGAGCAAATAATCGAGGGCTATGTACGGATCCAGAACAATCCGCCACTGCCGGTCGACTCTGACCACATGCAGCATGCTCCCGTAAAACGACGCCTCGTGCCAACCGCACAGGAGAGTTTTCAGCTCGTACGGGTCCTTGATGCGGATGGTGAATTCATCCAATGCTCCCTCATACAGGTACATGGCGTTCCGATCCGCGATCCAAGCGCAGCTTGCCTTGATTCCATTGTCTATGCCAACATCCGGTTGCATCATCAAGAGATCAATTTCCCTTTCTTAAATTCTTCCCTGAGCGCGCGCAGTCTGGAATGACGTGCCACTAACGTTTCGATGAACCGCTCCCAGCGGTCTTTTTGCTTCAATTTGGCATAGATCGTCCGCAGCTTTTTCAGATACTTCACAGCTTGCCGGTAGTTCTGCCGGCCTTTGTGCAGGATCAGCTGCTCCACGGCCTGATGATACAGCGGCAAAAGGGAGCGCGGATCGGCATTTTCGACCAGACGCAAATCTTTAGGATCCAGATGAAAAATCGAATATCCCGCCGCCATCGCGACATCGGCCCATTCGGCGAACCGCTCTTTTTCCAGCAGACGTTTCGCGTAGTAGGGATACGCCCTGGGAAGCAGCATCCCGAAGACGTTCATCCATTCCGACTCCACTGACTGTTGCTGAAGAAGCTCGTCCCAATATTCCTGATAATCGGCCAAATCCGCTGAATTTGCGGAGCGCATCTCCGGAGCAAGCCACTGCAGCCAGAGCAGCAGCCTGTTCCAGTCCTTGAGGGACCGGAAGCCGTTCAGATACGGGTACCAGATGGCAGGGGTTTTCAAATGGGCGATCAGATCGATTTTGCGCATCGCTTCCCGGTCCTGCTGCAACAGAATATCGAAGTGGACCAAGCCGCAGACGGCTTCGTCTTTGATTCCCGAAGATAGGCTGTTATCATGTAAAACGGCGCGCAGACGCCGGACTTCCGCACCCCTCCATGTCTCCACATTGGCGAGTGTTGCCCAGATCAGACGATAGACGTGTTTCCAATTGACCGGAGTCCTTGACGGTTCCGCCGCGAGCTGCGCGATCCGATCGATAAGTGATTCCGCGTGCCCGGCAAAACGGGCCGCCGCTTCCTCCAGATTCAAAGACTCGAGAGCTTCAGCCAACCGGTCGAGGCAGGAATGGTAAATTTGCGCGCTTTTGGAATAGGCGAAGCCGTAGAGATAAGCGGTCCCGCGCTCCCGCATAAACGAATCCAGCCGGTTCAGGACGGATAATTGGAAGTGCAGCATCAACCAACCGCGCAGGGCGGAATTCCACGATTGAGTCTGCAGCGAAAGCTGCTCCATCAACGATTCGTAGAGCGACTGAAAAACATAATCGGACACAATATGCTGACGCATGAACCAATTATCGATCCACTGCAGCCAGTCCTGCACCCGGCCGGTTTCCTGCAAGGGAAATTCCTTGTCCCTGGCGGGCGGTTGCGAATAACCCGGATCTGACCCATCATGCTCCCGCGGAGCGCCATTCTGCCGTTTTCGCTGCGCTAGCTGCTCCGCTTCGAGGCGTTTCCGCGCTTTTTCCTTCATCTGCTCACGCCGTTGCTCCGCCTGCTTTTGCTTCCATTGGGCGGCATCGTTCGCTTGCTCGACTTCCCGCAGCAGCAGCTCGGGACGCTGTCCCATCATGGAAAAAACCTGAAAGATCACCGCCGCCATATGCTTGCAGAATCCGCCGTAAGGGCATGTGCAGGTGCTGACGCCGAAAAAATCCGGATCGATCTCGACCTTGTAGAGCTCCGTACCCGTCACCTCCGCGCGGATGACGTTGGCTTGGCCGCAGACGGATTTAACGTTCTTTTTCAAATAATAATTGAAGCCTCTGCGCAAAATCTGCAGCTCGAAGCGGCTCCCCAGATCCTCCCGCAAAAACGCCAACGAGTCCGGACGGATGTTCAATGTGCTCATGTGCGACTACCTCGATCTCGATCGGTTCTCATGATGTCATTATATTATGAATCGATGGGGGCTACAAGGAGGGGAAGTGAAGAGAGGAGAAATCATGATTGGTTTGCGGACAGAGGAGCCTCTAATCGCTTCAAATCCATTGAAATCGGCCCGTTTTGGGGCGAATAAGTGCATCTGAGTCCTTATAAAATCCGCATATCCGTCATAAGCCGAGGAATTGGTTTACGCATAACGTATCCAGTAAACCAACAGCTTGGCCCATTCGGTCAGGATGATCTGCTGCCTTTCCGGGTCTTTCCACCAACCGATATAATTCGGATACAGTTTGTCCGGCGCCCCCGCATAAGACAGGCGAATGCCGCTGTCATGATAAATCTTGTCAAAAATCCATTGACTTCGCCTTGTATGCCACGCGGAGGTGACGACGATGGCGGAGGTCCAATGATGGGCCTCCAGAATTTCCTTCGTATACAGCGCGTTTTCGTACGTGCTGCGCGATTTTTGTTCCTTCACGATTGCCGATTCAGGAACGCCCAATTTGACGGCCAGAGCAATCATTTCATCGACCGCCCGGGTTCTCCAAGATAAAGCAGTTCCGTCCGAAAACAAGAGCATTGGCGCTTTGCCTTCTTTGTACAGTTGAACCGCCATCGTAGTGCGCTCCCCATACACTTCCCCACCGAGGACGATGATCACATCGCTTTTGACCGGATTCTCCTTCACCACAAGGTAATCGGCCATGCTTTGCAGCAGGCGCTGGTGGAACATGGCGAGTAACGTTACGAAAACAACTAGAAGAATGAGAGCGGTCGTTCGTTTTTTCATTTCAACACCTCATAAAACGAGATTATATCTATTAACATATCAAATATACCATTTCTCACAAGTTATCGCGCTTGAACTCCGATTTTGATATACTTGATGTCGAACAAAGCAACGAGGAGGCATAAAATGAAAGAACTGACCCACCTCGATCAGCTCGAGGCTGAAGCGATATATATTATTCGCGAAGTCGCGGCGGAATGTGAAAAACCCGTCATGCTTTATTCCATCGGCAAGGACAGCTCCGTCATGCTGCATTTGGCCATGAAAGCTTTTTATCCGGAGAAGCCGCCGTTTCCTTTCATGCATATTGATACGACATGGAAGTTCAGGGAAATGATAGAGTTTCGTGACCGCAGGACCAAAGAATTAGGGATTGAAATGATCGTACATACGAATGAGGAAGGTGTCGAGCAAGGAATTAACCCGTTTGATCACGGCGCCGCTTATACGGATATTATGAAAACTCAAGCCTTAAAACAGGGATTGGACAAGTATGGCTTTACGGCCGCCTTTGGCGGCGGGAGACGCGACGAGGAAAAATCCCGCGCGAAGGAGCGGATTTTTTCTTTCCGCAATAAGAATCATGCATGGGATCCGAAAAATCAAAGGCCGGAGATGTGGAAGCTCTACAACACGAAAATTAACAAAGGGGAGAGCATGCGGGTTTTCCCGCTTTCCAACTGGACGGAAAAAGATATATGGCAGTACATTGGAAGAGAAAATATCGATATCGTGTCCTTATATTTTGCCAAAGAAAGACCCGTTGTCTATCGTGATGGAAATATTATAATGGTTGATGACGAGCGGATGAGACTCGAACCGCATGAACAAGTGGTCATGAAAAAGGTTCGTTTTCGCACATTAGGGTGCTACCCTCTTACCGGCGGCATTGAGTCGGAAGCGGAAACCTTGGATGAAATTATCGGGGAAACGCTTGGCGCCGTTTCATCCGAGCGGACGAGCCGCGTCATTGACCAGGAAGCCGCCGGCAGCATGGAAAGACGCAAGCGGGAGGGGTATTTCTAAACATGAAGAGCTTATTGAAGTTTATCACGTGCGGAAGTGTCGATGACGGGAAGTCAACGTTAATCGGGCATATGCTGTATGATGCGAAATTATTGTTCGCCGATCAGGCAAAAGCGCTGGAGTTGGACAGCAAAGTGGGAAGCCGCGGCGGTCAGATTGATTATTCTCTGCTGCTTGACGGTTTAATGGCTGAAAGAGAGCAGGGGATCACGATTGATGTTGCGTACCGCTATTTTACAACGGATCGTCGTTCCTTTATCGTTGCGGATACTCCCGGCCATGAAGAATATACACGCAATATGGCAGTTGGAGCATCGTTCGCCGATCTTGCGGTCATTCTGGTGGATGCGACGAACGGGGTTGTGACCCAAACCAGACGCCATTTCCGGATTTGCTCGTTAATGGGAATCAAACATTTTGTACTGGCAATCAATAAAATGGATTTAATCGGTTTTGATCAGCAGCGATTTGATGAAATCAAAGACGATTTTATGCAAATGACATATGGTTTTAAGCTTCAAAGCATCCAGGCTATTCCGGTTTCAGCAACAGATGGAGATAATATTACAAAGAAATCTGCAAATACGCCTTGGTATGACGGGCTGCCTTTATTGCCGTATTTGGAAAGCGTCGATTTTCGTTCGGACATTGAGCAAGAATACTTTATAATGCCGGTTCAGCGTGTAAGTCGACCCGACCATACTTTCCGCGGCTTTCAAGGGCAAATCGAATCCGGGCGGATTGCCGTTGGCGATGAGATTATCGCTCTGCCAAGCCATGAAAAAGCCAAAGTGAAAAGGCTGTTGGTGACAGATAAAGAAATGGATTCCGCTGTTGTCGGACAACCCGTTACGATTCAATTGGACCGTGAAGTGGATGTTTCCCGCGGCTGTGTATTAACGACCGCGGAGCATATTCAGGCTGCGGATATGTTTACGGCAACCATCCTGTGGATGGATGATTCCGCGCTTGTTCCAGGCAGAAATTACTTGGTCAAAGCAGGCACGCAAACGCTTCCCGGCAGCGTGATGGCGATTAAACATAAAATCGATATACATACAGGCAAGCAAATTTCGGCAGACCGGGTTTTTAAAAATGAATTGGTGAAATGCGATATGGCTTTGTCGGAAAATATGGTATTTGAACCCTTTGAAAAAAATAAAGCGCTGGGCGGATTGATTTTAATCGATCGATTGACCAATATGACATCGGCCTGCGGGGTCATTGATCACGCACTCCGCAGATCAACCAACGTGGTATGGCAAAAGACCGATATTACGAGAGAGGTCCGCGCGCAGCAAAAAGGACAGAGGCCGTTGACCTTATGGTTCACCGGACTTTCCGGCTCAGGCAAATCGACGCTTGCCAATGAAGTGGAAAAACGGTTGGTATCCATGGGACATCATACGATGCTGCTTGATGGCGATAATGTGCGTCATGGGTTGAATAAGAACCTGGGCTTTAAAGAAAGCGACCGTGTGGAAAATATTCGTCGCATCGCGGAAGTGGCCAAGCTGATGAATGATGCGGGACTGATTGCATTGGCATCGTTTATTTCTCCGTATGAAAATGACCGCAGAAATGCCAGAGAAATCATCGGTAAGGAATTTATCGAAATCTATGTAAGCACGCCGCTTGAGGAATGTGAAAAACGCGATGTGAAAGGCCTGTATAAAAAAGCGCGCGCCGGAGAAATTCCGAACTTTACGGGTATTTCGAGTCCATACGAAGCACCGGTAAATCCGGAAATTGCAATTGATACAAGCAAGTTTTCGTTGGAAGAAGCAACGGATTATGTAATGAAACAAATTATGAAGTATTTGGGTTGAACCATGAGAAAAGGGCTGTCCAGCAAGTCTATATGACTTGGGCGGCCCTTATTTTTTGGTGATGGCTGATCACTTGTGAATTTGAGTGATTATCTGATTCGTCTTCTTTGCTCCCGATTCATATTGGCGGTCTGCCTGGCGTACATATCGTCCCATTCCTCTTGATAATAACGATAGAGCAGCGGATATTTCTTCCTCAACCGGATAATCCCATAGGCGTATTCTTCGTTGTCGGATTCCAGTTGCCTCATCATGGAGGGGGGGATGCTGTTGCGGAAACTGTACAGCGCCTTGTCATCCAGATGCTCCTCATAAAACCATTCAATGGCGTTCATGGTGATAAGAGGAAACAAGTCTCTGTCGCGAACCATTCGATCAATTTCTTTTTCGATCTCGGCAAGTTCCCGCGTATCGCGCAGTTCTTCCTGGATGTCGGCATCTTGGGAGTCCAGATCATGAGCGAATTCGATAAAAATCAACGCTTTACGCTTCTCCTCCATACTGCAGTGTGATGACTTGCGCTTTGCGCAAGATGGCGCCTTGCCCTTGGACAAACCCGCGCCTGATCACGGAAACGACTTGGAAAGGCGCCAAGCCGGCGATATCCGGCGGCCGTTTCATCGCTTCGATCGGAATCGAATCGATTGCTTCGGCGTAGCGGGGGTCGAAACTACGATTCAGCAAATCCATTTCGTAAATATCGAGTGCCTCCAGAGCAGCCGTTAATTGATCGGCCCATTGCCGGAGCATCGCCGTCCATCCATCGTCTTCTTGTTCCGGCAGCTTTATGAGCAGGTGATCGATATCGTCCAGCCATTGAATCAGAAAAGAGCTTACTTGATTTACCTTTTTTTCCAGCTGACTCATGCGGGCCGCATGAGTATCTTTCTCCTTATATTGCTGTTGAATCGATTCCAGTGTTTGCTCCAGCTTGTCCAATCGGGACAGCGTCTCTTGCGCCGATTTGTATTGGGAACGGCCCCATTTGAGCGTTTGTTCGCTGCTGGCTGTCGTGTTCTCTTCTATCAATGCCAGATGTCGGGCGCTTTTCGTTAATTGATTGTCGATTGCGGTTAGTTGTTGCTAATGATGCCCAGTTGAATTTGTTCGGGGGTCTGTCGATTTTTGCGCCAAAAAAAACCAGTTCATTCATGAATCTCCTATTTTTTCAATATCTTATCGTTGATTATATATCAGACTATCCAGTAAGCAAAAAGCTGTTCAACAATCGTCCGCGAATCACCGCGCCAGCGCCTCAATCGCATTCAGCTTGCCGGGGGCGGCTTGGACCAGGCGGTTGTACAAGTCTTGATCCTGCTTGCCCTGTTTCTGAAGCGAGACCAAATAATAGGCGGCCAAATCCTGCTGTTCAGGTTGGGTTAACTGGTTCGGATCCAGCACGGAGCGGAACACTTCCGCCGCCTCCGGATATGCGCCCCGGCTGTAGTAGATTTGCCCGACGGCCAGTCCCATATTCGGCGTGATCTGGAACGCTCTGCCTTGATTTTGTTCCTTCGGAAGCAGTGCAAGCTCGGCGATCCGCTTCTTCACTTCCTGATACAAATTCAAGGCTGCATCCCAATAAGACTGCGCTTCCTGCTGTTGGTTCCGTTTGATTCGGTCAGCTCCCATCTGGTAATTCAGAGCGATCGCCCGATCATAGACCGTAATGTCCCATGAGTAATATTCCACTGCTTGCGCGAACACCTGCTGCAGATGGCCCCAGTCCTGTTTGGCGGAATACAAAGCGATTTCAGATTCAATAAAAGCATGGCTGTAAGGTTCCTGTTTCCCGAGATTGGCAAGGGTAGAGGCGGCCTCCTCGTAAAATTCCTCTTTGTTTGTTTGCTTATAGGCTTGTATCAGCACTTGTGCTTTGGCTGCGGCATAATCCGGGTTGCTGCTGTATGCGATGGCTTTATTTAGTTTTTCCACGGCCTGCGTAAACGGCTTTTGATTCTTCAAGTCGTCGGTCGCTGAAGTGTAGAGGTTGGCTGCCGCATACAGGCGTCCCGACATCACGAGCAGAACGATAGCCACAACGGCGATAAATGCGGGATAAGCCTTCGACCATTTGCGCAGTTTAACCTGCAGAGATGGACTGAGCTCACTCGTCTTCGAGCCTCCCAGCATGCCTCCAAGGCTGAGAAACACCAGAGCTCCAATATACGCATAGCTCATGTTGAAGTCGATCAAACTGTGGGTAAGGATCGCGACAGGCACGATGTAATAGATCAAATGATCATACTTGTCAGATGCGTCCGGATTGCGGAAAAAGCTGCGGATGTAGGTGTAAAAGACGGCAGCCAGCAGCAGGAGCAGGAAGATCAGGCCGACCAATCCGGTTTCTACCAGATATTGCAGGAAAAAGTTATGAGCCTGCCGGCTGACATAAGGATTGTTCTGGTATTTCTCATAAAGCGTATACCATGCCCCGCCCCCAGCTCCGAGAATAGGGTAATCCTTGAACAATTTGACGCCGTCTTTGTAGAAGGTGCCACGTTCCAGCACGCTGTGCTGCTGGAAATTGATATTCTCCACCCGGTTCTTGATGCTCTCCGGCAGCAGCTTCGTAAATCCGGTGTCACCGAACAACACGTAGAATCCAATGGCGCCCGCAAGCAAACCAATGACAGGCAGTGTGAGCGAGGAGAACCGGCGTTTGGCAAAGCCCGCTGTCCAACGGTTCACGAGCGGTTCCAGATAACGCTGAATAATCAGGGCGATGCCGCTATACAAAAGTGAAACAAGCACAAGAATTCCCCAAGCTTTCAAGGCTCCGGATGCGGAAAAGCTCTTTTGCAGAGACAGACCCATGGCCGTAATCGTTCCGGATATGGAAAGGGAGGCCAAAAGGGCAATCACAGCATGGATGAAGAACAGAATTTGCCGGGAGATCGCAAGCAAAGGAAGAACCAATAGAACGACCACAGGGAAAACAACCATTCCGCCGCGCGACAACGTCAGCAGTAAGGAGATGATCCCCGGAACCAGCATGAACGAACCGGCCAAAACCACAACCCGCCTGCGGCTCAAGCTGACGATAATCAACGAGGCAATGATCAATGCGATTAAATAAGCAGCGTACGTATTGGCGTATTGGAAGACGGAGGTCAGTCGCTGTCCGTTGGCATCGACCAGAACGGCGTCTCTGTAGACAGAACTGAATTTTCCGGGAGTTCCGCTATCATACTGGATCAAGCCAAAGATCGACGCATCGCCGAACCAGTTCATGAAGCCGAAGACAATAATCATGTAACCCGACAGCAGAAGGCTTCCCTGAACCCAATATGCTCCAGCTTTCCGCCTGGTGAGATAAAAGCCGATCAGGAACATCGTAACGTACAGAATATGGATGTACAGGGACTGCAAAGCGAAGCTCAGAGAGGCAGCTTGTATCAGCGCCAGCAAATAAGCGAGCGGAATAAGCCAGACGATAAACTGGATCAAGTCAATCCGGTTTTCCATTTTCCAGCGAAGCAACAAGGCCACGGCTGTGATCAGCAGGAAGATGGACGACCAAATCAAGGCGATCGCGATTGGTTTGTTGAAGGTCAGCTGACCTCCGTTGAACAAGGCCCTCGAAAAAGGGGCAATAAACAAAAAAAGCACGATAAACCCATAAATGGACCAGTATAACGGAGAACGTTTTTCAAAGTCAGGTGATATTGAATTGAATTGCTGCTGCACTCTTTTGCTGCTTTTTTTCGTGCTCATCTCTCGGCTCCTCTTCCACATATATCGACATTATTTTATCACATCGGCGAATGGATGAAAAAGGAATGTTTATGGAAAGGAACTTTTTACTAGAAAAGTATTGGATGGGTGGTTAATAATAAGAAAGGATGGTAAAATAGTGTTGCGATGAGTAAAAAATAATGTTGAAAAAATAGAGAAAAACTCGAATTTAGGAAGGTTATAGAGACCAATGCGAACAGTCATGAATAAGTATATAACCTATTTAAAGACATTCAATAAGTATTATTATCTGCTCACATTACTTGTGAAGAAAGATATAAAGAAAAAATATAAAGGATCTTTCTTAGGAATATTGTGGAGCTTGTTAAATCCGCTGCTGAATATGATTGTTTTGACCATTGTATTTTCAACGTTGTTTAAGGAGAATGTACATAATTTTCCGGTTTATATGCTAAGCGGACAGCTATTATTCGGATTTTTTTCTTCAAGTACGATGGGTTCATTGAATTCTGTCATTTCATCTGCCAGCTTAATCAATAAAGTATATGTGCCAAAATATATTTTTACTTTCTCAAGATTAATGTCGGATTTTGTTTTTTTTGCGATCTCATTGGTT
Source organism: Ferviditalea candida (assembly GCF_035282765.1). Taxonomy (GTDB): domain Bacteria; phylum Bacillota; class Bacilli; order Paenibacillales; family KCTC-25726; genus Ferviditalea; species Ferviditalea candida. The sequence goes on from NZ_JAYJLD010000004.1 coordinate 193,647, forward strand.
GATCTATTGTTGATTATGATCGTAACTAGAGCTGATATTACGATCAATATCATGTATGCCCCCATATACCTCTTGTTGCTGCTGGTCTTTAGCTCTGGAGTAAGTCTTATACTTGCAACTGTAACTGTATTTTTTAGAGACATCGAGCATTTATACGGTGTGTTTATAACTTTTTTAATGTATGGGTCCGCTATATTTTATCCAGCGAGCATTATACCTGACAAATTTCAATTTATATTAACATTGAATCCAGTGTTTTATTTTATAAATGGGTTTAGAAATGTGGTCTATGACGGATTTCCGGTGGATTCAACCAATTTAATGATTTGTTTAACTCTTGCGGTAATAAGCTTGATTATTGGTATCGTTGTCTTTGAGAAGAATCAAGATAAATTTATTTTACACATATAAGAAGGGTTAATATGAGACAAGTAGATATCGCGGTTGATAATGTTTCGATGAAATTCAGACTCTCAAATGAGAAGATAGATAGTTTGAAGGAATATGTGTTTAGAAGGTTTAAAAAAAATATTGGTTATTCTGACTTTTACGCATTAAAAGCTATTAGTTTTGAAATTTACCGCGGTGAGCGCGTAGGGATCATTGGACATAATGGGGCGGGAAAGAGTACTTTATTAAAGATTATCTCTCACATTATCAAACCTACGGAAGGGAAAGTTACTGTGAATGGCAATGTAGCCCCTTTATTGGAATTAGGCGCAGGGTTTGATCAGGATCTATCCGGCTCCGATAATATTTATCTGAACGGCGCAATTTTAGGGAAGACAAAAGAGTATCTAGATAGTAAGTACACTGACATAGTAGTTTTTTCGGATCTAGGCGATTTCATTCATACCCCGGTGAAAAATTATTCATCTGGAATGAGGGCCAGACTTGGCTTTTCCATAGCTACTCAGGTGGAACCGGATATATTAATTGTAGACGAGATCTTAGGGGTCGGAGACGAAAAATTCAGAAAAAAAAGTTCAGATAAAATGATGGAAATGATGAATAGCGGCAAAACGGTCATTCTTGTTTCACATAGTCTTGACCAAATTAGGCGTCTTACGGATAAGGTGATATGGCTTCATAAAGGTCAAATTAAAGAGATTGGTGACACTAAGACTATATGCGATTCATATTTAAGTAATATTAATAAATAGAAAAATTATAGGGGTTTTAGAATGAAGAAATTAATTTTACATATAGGTATGCATAAAACTGGCACAACATCTTTGCAAAAAGTATTCAGTAGCTCACAACATTTATTAAACCAATCAAACATTTATTATGCAGATTTGGATAAATTTAATATTCCTAATAGTTTTTATGTTTCTTTTATAGATAATCCTACGGATCATATTTCATTTAAAAATATGGAAATATATGACTTTAATCATGCGAAAGCTGAGCAAGAACGACTAAAAATCTTATGGGCAAAAGAATTTGATAATATCAATAGTGGATACTATATCATTTCTGATGAGGAATTATCTTACTTGCCATTAGAAAATGTTTCTAAGATGAGGAATTATTTGAAAAAGTATTTTGATGATATTACTGTAATCATGTATGCTAGAGAACCGAAATCATTTATACCGAGTATTATTAATGAACATATTAAATATGGAGATAGTGAGATTTACTTGAATAGAATCACATATTATATAGATCGAGTTGAAAAATATATTGAGGTTTTTGGAAGGAACAATATAATTATCAGACCATTTAACGAAAGTGCTTTTAAAAATGGTAATTTATTTGACGATTTTTTTGAAAGTCTCAATATAAATTTTAATACCAATGTGTTAGATACTACTATTGAAACAAATCAGTCTTTAGGGCAAACTGCATTGACAGTGCTAATGGAGTATAATAAAAGGTTTCCCAGATTTATCAATAATGAAATCAACAAGGTTAGGGGATTGGCAAGTTATAGAATTAACATTTTTTTTGATATATTACAAAGTCTAACTGATACTAAATTTAATATTGATTTGGAATTTACAGAAGAAGAGACTAATACAATTAATCGCGAAATCAATTATATTAATCAATTTTTAAATGTAAATGATAAATTTTCAAATATAAAACACAGCAGAAATTTTATGTACACTAAAACAAACAATCCTAATGAGGTGCCTATGAGTTTTTTTCTGGATTTAATGAATGAGTACAACAAGAAAATAGATAGTTTGATTGATGAAAATAATGAACTTATTAATCTCTTAAAAAAGACGTGAATTATAGGGGAATAAGTTAAGAATCTGCTGGGGGTAGCTGCTATGAAAAAAGCAATATGTGTATTAGGAATGCATCGAAGCGGGACTTCAATGCTAATGAAAGTATTGAACATTTTGGGTGTTTATTTAGGGGAAGATAAAGATATCTTAGCTTTTGGTGATGATAATCCGGAAGGCTTTTGGGAGCATCAAGGTATCGTTGATATACATGAAAAAATCTTTGCGGAATTAAATCGCAGCTGGGATAGTACAATACCCTTGCCAGAGAATTGGTTGAAAACACCTCAAATACTAGAGTATAAAAAAGAACTTATAGATTTGATAAAACGTGAATTTAATGATGTTCCAGTATGGGGGTGGAAAGACCCTCGCACTTGCATACTTTTACCGTTGTGGAATGAAATTTATGATATTTTAGATATTGAAGTAAGCTATGTTATTTCATTGAGAAATCCTTTAGATATAGCTAATTCCTTATTCAAAAGAAATAATATGAATAAGCAAAATGCAATAGCCTTGTGGTATTACCATATGATAAATGTTCTTGAATACACTAAAGGTTCTCAAAAAATGATCGTGGAGTATGATTCGTTACTTGAGGATACTTTGGAAAATGCAAAAAAGATTGCTGATTTTATTGGGCTAGACTTCAATAAGGAAAAGGAATTGAATGTTAAAGCAAGCATAAAACCAGGACTAAGACATAGTCATTCTTCGTATAAAGAATTATGTCTTTATACTGAAGAAAAAGTTGCGTTATTATATAAAGATTTTGAATACTTATTAGAATCTAATAGTAATGAATTTTATAGCATTGCGAATTATAAGTTTCATACAAAAATAATTCAATTAGAAGAATTAGAAAACAGGCAGAAGATAATAGAACAAAAAAATGTGGAAATTGACCAAGTACGAGAAGAAATAAGGCAAAAGGACGAGGAAGCAATTCAGGCAAGAACAGAGATAGAACGGAATAACTTAGAAATAGAACGTGTGCATGAGGAATTAAGAAAAAAGAATAAGGAAGTAATTCATGCTATAGAAGACTTGGAACGGAAAAACACAGAAATCGAGCAAGTAAGGGAAGAGTTAGAACGAAAGAATGTAGAAATAGGACGAGTAAAAGAGGAGTTAGAACAAAAGAATTTAGAAATTAGGCTAGCAAGAGAAGAGATGGAGCAAAAACGTGAAGTGTTTGAGGAGCAGAAGGGAAAAAATCTCTCTATAATTAAGAATAATGAAGCTTTAAGAGAAAAGATAGATAGTATGCAAGCAATTGTAAGTCAAGCGATAAATCAGTCAATCCTTCTTTCAACCACAAAATTATTTAAATTTATACATCTTATGTATAGAGTCAAACATCAACTTATTAAAGGGGATTTGACTGCTAAAAGGAAATTTTTTAATTGGTTGTCAAAGCGATGGAATAGGCAAATTTACATTCATGAACATAATTATAATCCATTGTATCAAATAGTAGATATTCTTAATGAGAGTAAAATCATTAATAAAAACGATTCTATTAACACAAATTATGAACATTTTGATCTATATGATAGGAAGAATAATATTTCCTCAGTTGAAGTTATATCTGAAATATGTACAACTCCAAAATTAACAGTAGATATTAAAGAGAAATATCAAAAAATAGATATTATTTTACTATCTATTATTGATTTTGATTTTAGATATCAAAGGCCGCAACATCTTGCCAATGTATTTGCTGAAAATGGTCATAGAGTATTTTATATTAATGCAAATTTCGGGAAAAATGAAAAAGTTATTCACGAAAAACATCATAATTTAAACATATTTAATATTGAAAGTATCAAATTTAAAAATATTTATGCTGTGGATTCTTTAGAAAATCTGAGAAATATTAATTGTGAAATAGAGAGAATTGTAAATGAAAATGCAATTAGAGATTGTCTTGTTGTTATAGAGTACCCTACATGGACCGAAACGGCTAAATTTCTAAAGAAGAAATATGGATTCAAAATAGTAAGCGATTATCTTGATGATTTTACTGGTTTTAAGGACACTAGTAATGATTTTTTGAGTTATACAAGTATAGAAATGTTGAAGATAAGTGATAAAGTGATTGCAAGCTCAAGTTTTTTAGCAGAGAAGGCCGGAAAATATAATTGCAATGTAGAAATTGTCCGTAATGGCACAGAATTTCAGTTTTTTAATAATGTATTTAGAAAGAATTCAGATAAGAAGAAGCGGAAGATTGTTGGGTATTACGGAGCAGTAGCTCACTGGTTTGATTTTAATAAGATTGAATATCTTGCTGAGCAATTAACAGATGTTGATATCGTAATTATTGGAGCTGTTACTGAAGGGTACAATAGATTAACTAAATATTCGAATATTAAACTGCTTGGAGAAAAACCATATAAAGATTTGCCGAGTTATCTGAAAGACTTCGATGTATGTCTAATACCATTTGATACTACAACTGATTTAATTAAGGCAACTAATCCTGTTAAATTTTACGAGTATCTAAGTGCCGGAAAGAAAGTAGTAGCAACTGAAATCCCTGAACTGATGCCATTTAAAAATAAATATGTATATCTTGCTAATGACAATGATCAGTTTCTTCATTATGTGAGAATATGCCTTGATAATTCAGACGATTTGGCATTTGACCTGGAATGTGTTGAATTTGCTAAGGAAAACGATTGGAGCAAGAGGGGAAAAGCATTTTTGGATGTTTCGAAAGAAACATTCCCAAAAGTATCAATTATTATGCTTACTTATAACCAACTAGATTACACTAAACAATGCATATCAAGCATTATTGACAAAACGTCATATCCTAATTATGAGTTAATAATCGTTGACAATAATTCTCAAGACAATACGCAAGAATATTTAAAACAAGTTGAAAAACGTCATGATCAGATTAAAGTGATTTTGAATGAGGAGAACCATGGGTTTGCAGGTGGGAATAACATAGGATTAAAGCATGCAACAGGGGATTATTTGATACTCCTTAATAATGATACGATTGTTACTAGGGGATGGATAACAGGGCTACTGAAACACTTTGATAATAATCCTAATCTTGGACTGGTGGGTCCAGTAACAAATTCTATTGGAAATGAAGCCATGATAAAAACGGAGTATGATTCTTTAGAAGATATGGATAACTTTGCTTATAATTATACTATGAATTCAATGGGGGAGTTATATATTGCAATTAACACCCTTGCGATGTTTTGCGTAGCTATCCCTAGGACTACTTTTGAGAAGATAGGCTTTTTGGATGAGAACTATAAGGTTGGCATGTTTGAAGATGATGATTATTCTCTTGCAATATTAAGATCAGGTTATGAAATTGCTTGTGCCGAAGATGTATTTATACATCATTTTGGCAGTGTTTCATTTAAGAAACTAGATGATAAAGAGTACAAGAAAATATTTGATGAAAATAAAGATTATTACGAACAAAAATGGAATACGAAGTGGGTACCGCATAAATATAGGGATGGCATTTTCTAGAGGAGTATTTTATGAAGATCGTATATTTTTCCCCCATAGATTGGGATTTTTTGAAGCAACGTCCGCAGCATATTGCTGAGGAGTTATCAAAGGATCATACAGTTTATTTTATTGAACCATCTATAAGTATTGTAAAATCAATTATATATAAGAAGAACTTTCATAAATCTAGGGAATTTAATGTAAATGCAAATCTTAAGGTGATTCGGCCAAGCGGAAAATTTAGATTGCCTAAAATTTTTGATCTGGTTGATTTTGCTGGCATAAATTTGGCATACGAAAAAAAAATCTTGATGAAGTTGATTGAAGAATCAGATTTGATTTGGGTGGGAAGTCCAATTTATTATGGGCTGGTTAGAGACATAAGAAACAAAAATATTGTTTATGATAAAATGGATGATTACGGACAATTAACAAAAAGCATCCTCTTAAGAAAATTAATAGAAACGAATGAGAAGGGATTATTATCAAAGGCTAGTTTGATATTTACATCATCAAAATTTCTCTTCGATAAGATTAATGGAATCGGGAAACCGGTAGTATTAGTTAGAAATGGTTTAGATGAGTCAATTTGTCTCAACAAAGACTTAGGCAGTAATAAAGTGTCAGATGAACTCAAAAGAATAAAGGAGAATGGTAGTGTAATATTCGGATATATTGGTACAATAGATCATTGGTTTGATTACGATGCAATTCAACATATTTTGGAACATAGAAAAAATAATAAAGTTATTATAGTCGGACACAATAAATTGCCAATTTATAATCATGAAAATGTATACTATTTTGATGCAGTACCTAAAAATGAATTAGGTTCGATCATCAATGAGTTTGATTATTGTTTATACACATTTAAAAAGAATGCATTATTAGATTCCATTGATCCAGTAAAAATTTATGAGTATTTGGGTTTTAATAAAAAAGTTATAGCAGTTAAGAGTGCTGAAACAATAAGATTTAAGAAACAGATTAAATTGTATTCTAATGATATAGGTTTGGAAAAAGTACTTAACGAATTGGACTGCATCAAAGCACCTTTTAATAGTGACGAACTAAAAAAATTTATTAATGATAACGTCTGGTATGAAAGGGTTTTATCAATGATTGAACATATGAATGCTCACAAAATCTTGAAATGATAAATATAAGTAATAAGTAATTTTGATTTGTTAACCTTAGAATTGTAACCAAGACTATCGAGATAAGAGCGTCTTGAAATTTAATAAGTGCATCTAGGAAAGGTGAATTATGCATATTATAAAAAAATATAAATTAGAAAATAGTAACTATATGGCGATTTTTATTATGTTTTTTATTTTGGGAATTATATACTACCGCGTAATAAGTGGAGGATTATGGCTTAAATGGGATATGTACGGGGCGGCCTTTCCACTTTCTGTCGGTGTATCGGATGCGTTGAAACATGGTTCGTTACCTTTATGGGAACCATTTGTAGCTCGTGGAATACCAATAGCAAATCTTTTAGGGTTTCCGACATGGTCACCTTTCACTATTTTTTTTTGGATTAGTAGGATATTCACAGTATATAATTCAATTACAATATTTTCTAATAATTTTACTTGCTTCATTGTTTGCTTATTTAGCTTTGAAGAACTTTCTTTCTAATCCTTGGTTATGTGCTGGTGGCGGTCTTGCTTACGCAACAAGTGGATTGTTTGTAGGAAACGCAGAGCATCTTACTTTTATTTTTGCAGCTATGATTTATCCATTATTACATTATTCAACCCATAAACTTTTTCGTACTAAAGATAAAAAGTGGACAGTGCTCATTGGACTATCGCTAGGTCTTTTGATTTTGAATAATTATCCACCATTTTTTATTTTGAGTGTTTTGTTTCTACTTTTAGAAATGTTATTTTATTTATTGTTTGTAAGTAAAGATAGAGAAAATTTATGCAAATTTATTTGCTACAGTGTTGTGTCCATAGTTTTTGTTGCTATTTCAGTGAGTTTGGTGGCTATTTACACTGATGTACAAGTGGTCAATCATATCACTAGAAGTAAATTAACATGGGTCGAAGCGACACAATCCTCACTAAATTTTTGGAATTGGCTGGGTATTATTACTCCATTTTTTGTTCAATTAACAGATAATAATGTTGATGTGTCTATGGGTAATACATATATTGCATTGCCAATAACTGTTTTTGCCCTGTCGAAATTACCAAATTCAAGAAAGGAATTCAACCAGAGAGGACAGAGAAGAGTCAATTACTCAAAAGGCATTTTCCAACACGTTTTATCTTTTAATGGACAAATTTGCAATCAAAGGCTATCCAAAAGGTGGTTTCGATTTTGTTTTATTAGATAAGCAGGTCGTTAACGAATTAAATCTAATTCATGAGAAAAATACGAATATCATGAGTTTAATTTTTTGGCTTGGTCATGAGCAGGATTTCGTGCCGTATGTACGTCAGCAAAGGAAATTAGGGAAATCAAAATGGACATTTTCTAAAAAAATAAAACTTTTTATCGATTCCTTTGTAAATTTTTCATACGCACCAATTCGTTTCATGTCAATCATTGGTTTTATTACAGCAATTTTTAGTTTCATCTATGGTTTATTCGTTATATTTAATGCATTATTTGGAAAAACCGATGTTCAAGGGTGGACGACAATTATTGCTTTAATTACATTTCTACTGGGATTGATTATGGTGATGCTCGGAATAATTGGAGAATATATTTGGAGAATCTTAGATGAAACACGTAATAGACCTTCGTATATTATTGATGAAATTTTTGAATAAACAATTTATAAAATTTATAATCGTAGGCTTAATTAATACTGTAAGTACTTACCTTTTATATTTGATTTTTTTAAAACTCACCTCATATTTTTGGGCATATTCAATTTCTTATATATTAGGGATAATCATTTCATATTTTCTAAATACACTATTTGTATTTAGAGAGAAGACATCTCTTAAAAAGTTTTTACAGTTTCCTATCGTTTATCTAGTTCAATATTTAATTAATACTTTTTTTCTATATTTATTCGTCAATGTTCTCTCAATCAGGAAGGAAATTTCACCAATAATTATTATAGTTATCACTATTCCAATTACTTTTTTACTTAGCAAAAAAATTATTCAAGAGAAAAAAAGGAAAACAAGAAATTAGCTTTTAAATAATTTTGCGATTTGACACTTTTTCGACGACAGAGGTGAATATGAATAACCAGATAGACATTTTACTTTCCACATACAATGGAAGTAAATATCTGCAGGAATTATTGACTTCGATAATAGATCAAATTTATCCAAACTGGCAATTGCTTATTCGAGATGACGGATCGACTGATGATACAATAGATGTTATTCAAAATTTCAGCAAACAGTATCCCAATAAAATTGTTTATATCGAGGATCATGATCATCATTTAGGCCCAAAACAAAGCTTTTCCAAACTAATGGAATATTCTACTGCCGATTATATAATGTTTTGTGACCAGGACGATGTTTGGTTGAATCATAAGATCGAACTAACCTTAGAGAAAATTCTGCTGCTAGAAAAAAAATTTCCCAATCAACCTCTTTTGGTTCATACCGATCTAACTGTTGTTGATAAAGACCTGCAGGTAATTTCGGATTCTTTTTGGAAATATCAAAAGCTTAATCCATATTTTAAAGAACTTAACAATCTTCTTGTTCAGAATATAGCCACTGGCTGCACCATGATGATGAATAAGCGTTTAAAGGAATTGTCCCTTCCGATTCCTAAACAAGCCATTATGCATGATTGGTGGATAGCCTTAGTCGCTAGTATATCTTCGGGCATTCACCATATTGATAGTCCAACCCTACTATATCGGCAGCATGGCACGAATAATATCGGTGCGCAAAAATATTCTCTTCCCTATTTATTAAATAGATTCGGAAAAGCAAGTGAATCTATTGAAAGAATTATTCATCAAGGGGAGCGCTTGAGTAGCAAATTCAGTAATCAATTAAATCAAGATCAGCTTAAAATGTTAGAAAGTTTTATAAATTTTTTACATAATAATCGATTTAATAGATTAATAGATATATTTAAATATCGATTTAGAAAACATGGACTATTACGTAATGTTGGGTTTATCCTTGCAATGCTTTTTTTAAATAAAAGAAAATAATAATAGCTTAATTAACTCAACTTTCGCAGCTTAAAATTCGGCTTAAACCCGTACCGTTAGTGGGCTAGCACCAGAAAAATTGCCCATCTTGACGCAGAAAACACCTTTCACGTTTGGTAAAATGGAAGTGACAAAGCTTTCATCCCCAAACAGAAAGGTGCGTACTTTCATGTTACACCATAATTCACTGTCTGAGAAGTCTATGGAGCGGTTTTCCACGCTCTTCACTACCTTGAAAATCGGGCAATTGCTCCGCCAATCCGGTATCCGTAAATCCTTTGGCTTATCCGCTTTGGCCGTGTTTCAGATTGTTTTTTCGCTTGTATTCCACCACCGTAATTGGTTTCGCTTGCTCGAAAGCGACCGTGGGGCTTCCTTGCCGGGAAAAGACGTCGTCTACCGATTTCTCAATCATTCTGGTTTTGCTTGGCGCAGATTCCTC